>JANWJD010000085.1 GCA_025449555.1 Chloroflexota bacterium
TGCTTCCGATAGCCAGATCTCCCACGGACTCAGACCTTCGTACTTGAGCGGAACCAGCGCCAGATCGACTTCGACGCCCAGCTCCTCGCCCATCTCGCCCACGGCCGAGCACAGACCACCGGCACCGCAATCGTTGATGGCGTGATAGAGCCCTTCGTCGCGCAGGAGGGGCAACACATCGCGCAGCACCTTCTCCGTGATGGGTGCCCCAATCTGAACCGTGCTGGCGGCCACGCTTTCCCGATCCAGCGTCTCCGACGACATCGTCGCGCCGTGCAGACCGTCGCGACCGGTCCGACCACCCAGCAGGATCACCAAGTCCCCGGGTAACGGTTCGGTGGGGTGACTCCCGCGGGGGACGATACCCAGCGTCCCACAGTGGACCAAAGGATTGGTGGTGTAGCCCGGATGGAAGAGGACCGCTCCACCTACGGTTGGGATCCCCATGTTGTTGCCGTAGTCGGCCACTCCGTGCACCACGCCCGGGAAGGTGCTGCGTGGATGCATGGCGCCGGCTTCGATTTTGCTCTCCGGGAGATCGAGCGGCCCGAAGCACAGCACATCGGTATTGGCAATCGGATCGGCCGACATGGCCAGTACATCGCGGATCACTCCGCCCACCCCGGTGTGCGCGCCGCCGAACGGCTCGAGCGCAGAGGGGTGATTGTGCGTCTCCACCTTGAAGGCAAGATCGAATGCGTCGTCAAACGCGATGACCCCCGCGTTGTCCACGAACGCCGAGCGGATCCACGATTTCGCCAGCGCACGGGTGGGGGCTATGATGCAATCGGCCAGTAACCCGTTGATGACTTCATGCCGGCCGTCATGCTCGAAGTGAATGGTCGCTTTAAAGGTCTTGTGCGAGCAGTGCTCGGACCACGCCAGCGCGATCGATTGGAGCTCGACATCGGTCGGCGCCCGTCCGCTACCCTCGAAATAGGTCTGGATCGCTCGCATCTCGGCGAGGTCGAGAGCCAACCCTTCTTCCCGGCTAATGCGGATCAAATCGGCCTCATTCCGAGCAGCCAGCGAGATGTGTCGAACCGGGGCGGCCGCAGAGTGATCTTCATCCAGGGACGGTGCGAGGACGTGGGCACCATCGTCCGACCACAGAAATGTGTGGATCAGCGGATTGCCGAGTACCCGCTGTACGATGGATCGAAGCTCCACCGGGACGACTGCCCCAAAGCGATACCGTGTTCCGGCCCGGCAATGCACTTCCGCAAGACCCGCATAGCGCAACGCCAGGGCGGCCATTTCCCCCTCGGCATCCGTGACTCCAGGTTTACAGAAGACGTCGACGTAGGATTCAGGCCGGTCCGCACGCCCGTCGATGGAGACCGCTTCGATCGCCGGGTCGGACAACGCGGCAACCTGCTGCGCCTGGAAGTGACCGGCGAAGCCATGGAGCCGGATGAGCCGGCTTGCCCCGAGGAGTGAGAGGTTGAACTGCTGGAGCTCGCCTGCCGCCTTGGGCGCCCCCGCTTCACACGATCGAAGCTCGATCACACATTCCTGGCCCAGTAGCGGGGTATCGAGCACCTGCTGCACCGTTCCTCCCTGGAAATAACGAAACCCGGGTAGAGGTTCTACGAAGAAACCTACCGCCCGGGCTTTTATCCCCATGGTGTGATGGCGCGAAACCACCCGCAACGCTCGGACCAGTCCACCTCTCGGTGCGGAACCCTAGATGCGCTTTCCTCGTAGCCTGTGGCGGTTTACGGCCGCCTGGTAGAAACTCTCAGGCCAATTCCTGAGCTTATACGAGTTGCTATTCAGTTAAGCGATTCTACCACACGAGATGTAGAGGTTTCTCGCTATTCGATGTCTATATGTGGGGTTTGCAAAGCGACGTCGAGTTGGGTGACGTAGACCTCGCGATGGAAGCGATCGGCAATTTCGCTGGGGCTGGCTGCCTCGAGAAAGAGGTCCAGAGCTTCCTGAAGATTGCTGCGTGCTTCCTCGATGGTGTCCCCCTGGCTGGCAACGTCCAGCTCAGGGCAGAGGGCGACGTACCCATCACCTTCGCGCTCGATCACCGCCGTGACACGCTGTATAAGTTGCATAAGGTGCTCCTTGCATGATTATCGTCCACGTTCATGATGCGAGTTTCGAGACCGTACAACACGTCGATGTAGGTACCGCCCACTTCCCGGCTCTCCCAGAAAGCGATCGCCGTCGACCAGGAGCTTTCCCCGAAGGTACACTCGCTCTGGGAAGCCTCGCACCTTCATGCCCTCGTAGAGGTTGTAGTCAACCGCCGAGTGGCTCGTTTTCACCGAAATCGTGCGCTCGGCTTCCATGTTCCACAGCGCGATATCGGCGTCGCATCCGGGAGCGATGGCACCTTTTCGTCCTTCCAGCCCGAACACCCGCGCCGGTGTGGTGGCCGTCAGATCGACGAACCGCTGTAGATTGAAACGACCACCGTTCACGCCCGCCTCGTGCAGGACCTGCAAACGATCCTCAATGCCTGGACATCCATTTGGGATCCGGGACAAGTCGTCCCGCCCCAGCACCGTCTGCGTCTCGAAATCAAACGGACAGTGATCGGTCGATACCACGCTGAGACTGTTGTCTCGCAGCGCGCTCCACAGCACCTCATGGTCCTTGCCCTGCCGAAATGGCGGAGAACAGACCCACTTCGCCCCTTCGAATCCCTTTGTATCGAGGTTGTCCGCTGTGAAGAATAGATACTGGACGCAAGTTTCCGCCGTAACCCGAGAGCCGCGTGCCCGCGCTTCCCGGACCCGTGTGAGCGCGTCCTCACAGGTGACGTGAACGACATAGAGTGGAGCGTCCAGAACCTCAGCCATGGCGATAGCTCGCCCTGTCGCTTCGCCTTCCAGTTGCGGTGGTCGGGTGAGCGCGTGATACTTCGGCGCAACGTGCCCGCTCGCCACGGCCTCCCGCACCAGGATGTCGATGACATCGCCGTTTTCGCAATGGACCATGGTCAGGATGCCGGCATCGCGGGCGCGCCGCATGGCGAGGAAGAGATCCTCGTCGCCGACCATAATCCTTCCTTTATACGCCATGAGCATCTTGATGGTGCTGACGCCGTGTTGTGGTAACCGGGCGATCTCGTCGAGCACCGCCTTGTTCACATCAGTCAGGGTGAGGTGAAAGCCATAGTCGATGCAGGCCTTGTCTCGCGCTCTGGCGTGCCACTCATCGAGTGCGGCGAGGAGCGATTCACCCTTACTCTGATTCGCGAAGTCGAGGTGAGTGGTCGTGCCGCCAAATGCGGCTGCGACGTGACCGGTGTAGAAGTCGTCGCTCGAGGCGATGTCGCCCAGCGGCATGGCGAGGTGGGTATGGACGTCGATTCCACCGGGCAACACGAATCGGCCGGTCGCATCCACCACCTCGGCTTCTGGAGCGTCAAGTCCCGCGCCGACTGCACCGATCGTCTCCCCATCGATCAAAACATCCGCCGCGTCCATCCACTCGGCCGTCACGACGGTCCCGCCCTTGATCAGCACAGACATAACGTCACAGGTTCGCACAGCCTGCCCACGATCATCCAGCACCGTTCGTACACACGCTGACCTCGCAGGTCGCGCTCGTCGTATCCTAGAGAAGTCGATGCCCCGTTCACTCGCGCCCCGTGGTGCGAGCAATTGCACCCCGCAGGGGGTGCCAGGAGAAGTGTGATCATGACCGACGAAAAGCATCTCACGACGCGACAAGGCCACCCCGTCTACGACAACCAGAATCAACGCACTATCGGGGACCGAGGACCCGCCACCCTCGAGAACTATCACTTCCTCGAGAAAATCTCTCACTTCGACCGCGAGCGTATACCGGAACGCGTGGTGCACGCGCGTGGTTTCGTGGCGCATGGATACTTCGAGGCCAACGGCACGATCGGTGATGAGCCATCAAGCCACTACACTCGGGCCAAGCTCTTCGCTGAAAAGGGGAAACGAACACCGGTTACCATACGCTTCTCGACGGTTATCGGCGGCCGTGATTCGTCCGAAACGGCACGCGATCCGCGTGGCTTTGCCGTGAAATTCCGCACCGAGGACGGCAACTGGGATCTGGTCGGCAACAATCTGCCGGTCTTCTTTATCCGCGATGCGATCAAATTTCCGGACGTCATTCATGCCCTCAAGCCCGATCCCATTACCTTCCGCCAGGAAGCGAACCGCATCTTCGACTTCATGGCGAATACGCCCGAGTCGATTCATATGCTCACACATGTGTTCAGTCCCCGGGGCATCCCGGCGGACTACCGACACCAGCAGGGTTTCGGTGTCAACACCTATAAGTTTGTCAACGCGAACGGTGAAACACTGCTCGTCAAATTCCACTGGCATCCCAAGCAAGGGGTCGCGGCGCTGACCAATCAGGAGGCGGCGCAGATTCAGGGCAAGGACCTGGGTCATGCCTCGAAGGATCTGTTCGATGCAATTGAAAGCGGGAACTATCCTGAGTGGGAGTTGCACGTCCAGGTCATGAGCGACGACGAACACCCTGAGCTGGTTTGGGATCCGCTCGACGATACGAAGACGTGGCCGGAAGATGTCTTCCCGCTCCTGTCGGTTGGCCGCATGGTCCTCGACCGCAACGTCGAGGATCACCACAATGAGAACGAGCAAGCCGCCTTCGGAACCGGCGTCCTGATCGACGGAGTCGATTTCTCCGATGATAAGATGCTCACCGGTCGCACCTTCTCGTACTCGGATACACAGCGCTACCGTGTGGGGCCTAACTACTTGCAGCTCCCAATCAACGCGCCACGTACTGCACCAAACACCAACCAGCGTGGTGGTCCGATGTCATATCAGGTCGACGGACATGGCAATCCGCACGTCAACTACGAGCCGAGCATGCATGGAGGCTTGACCGAGGCGCCGAAGCCGGGTCACGTCGAGCAGGGGCCCGAGTATCATGCTCGTCTCAAGCGTTCGGCCATCACACGTGAGAACAACTACCAGCAAGTATCAGACCGATACTGGACAATCTCGACCTGGGAACGCGACGAACTGATCGACACCCTGGTGGGCTTGTTATCGCAATGCGAGCGTGACGTGCAGGAGCGCATGGTGTGGCACTTCTTGCTCGCGGACGACGAGTACGGACGCCGGGTCGGAGAAGGCATCGGAGTCAGCGCGGACGATGTGCGCGGGCTTGCTCCATTGCCCGATCAGAAGTTGACCGATACCGACCGCCGGCGACTGGAAGCGTTGGGACATGCCGGCCGTCGTCCTCAAACCGGAAGCCAGATCACCGGCTCGGTCCGAGTGATGCGGGCGGCGGAGGTGCCGGACAGCGTGGCGGCCTCACTGTTGGGCGTCGACTCTCTTCACGATGGGAATGGAGCTTCAGGTGAGCCCGCCAGGGAGACAGTTGCTGTTGGGACTGACCGGGCGTAAAGAACCTCGAACCCGAGCGCAGGCGTGAAGAGCGCGCGGTCTTCGGATCGCGCGCTCTATGGCACATTTTCGTTCGCCGACGTTGATATTTGAAAATGCGGTCGTAGGGGACGGCCCCCGCGCCGTTCCGCCCGTGGGGCACCGGGAGGCTCAGGCGGCTCGC
Organism: Chloroflexota bacterium; assembly: GCA_025449555.1. GTDB lineage: Bacteria > Chloroflexota > UBA5177 > UBA5177 > UBA5177 > JANWJD01. The sequence goes on from JANWJD010000085.1 coordinate 5,548, forward strand.
CACGCCGGGCGAGCCCTACGTTCGTTCCATTACCGGCAATGGAAAAACGAGCGGCTGAACGCTACGACGAAGCGACAGCCATCAGGGCCTGGTCGAACGGCTCAATCGGTACCCGCACGATGCCGGCCCCAATCTGCCCGACGCCCGACTCCTTGTGCGCGATCCCGGTATCGAGCACCGGCGCGATGCGGCTCATCCCGACCTTCAACAGGTCGACACCCACCGGTGTCCCTCGGAAGTCGAGTGCCGGGATGGTGTATCGAGGGTGCTCGGCATAGGTGATGCCGTACATCTCATCGGTGTAGCGGCGTGCCAGAGCCGGTGTTCCTCCGATGAACTGCGTGATCGCCGGCGCCGCGGCCAGTGCGAAAGCGCCTAGTCCTCCCGTCTCCGTGATCGCGCTGTCACCCAGGTCGGGGTTCGCATCGTCCGGACCGTAGCCGGGAAAATACAGACCGTCGATCGCCGGTGCCGGAGCGGTGAACCACCGATCCCCGGTGCCGCTCGTCCTGATACCGAACTCGGTCCCATTGCGAGACATAGCGGTGACGATCGTGGATCCGGGTAGGTCTGCCGCCGGGTCGAGCGCGGCTTTCGACGCCGCCATTGCGAGGTTGAGAAAGAAAACGTCGGTTTCGGCCAGGTAGCGCAAGATCGCTCCCACCAGGCGCGGACCTAGCGGACTACGATGTATGTCTCCCTCCGCCAGGGACGGTGCGATGGCCCGCGTGAACAGCGCGGTTGCCGCCTTGTTGCGGTTGTGCAGTTCGTCGCCCATGTGCAGCGCCTGCGCGATAATCGACGTCAGATCCAGTCCGTCCGCGCGACGGATTGCGGCCGTGAGCGTGGGTGCTACCTCATCGCGCAGCCAGCGGAGCCGCGCGATGACGCCGGCATCATTGGCTCCATAGCGCAGGACCTTTCCCAACCCCTCATTCAGGGTGGAGAATGCTCGATTCCCGTACGTCTTGTTTTCCACCACCAGCACCGGCATCGAAGGGGAGATCACGCCCGCCATCGGACCAACCGCATCGTGCTCGTGACATGGCGAGAGCGCGATGTCGCCTCGCTCCAGCAGCGTTTCAGCCTCCGGCAGCGACCGCGCCCATCCTTCGTAGAGCGCCGCTCCCGCCAGTGCCCCTCTCATTGGGCCGCATGCAGCCTCCCAACTGAGCGGCGGCCCCGCGTGCAAGAGCATGCGATCACCGAGTTCTGGGACGATGTCTCGTGCCATCCTGAGGTCTACCAACACACAACGCGCCGATGTAATCCTGGTCATTGCTTCCGTGTTGGCCGCTTCCATCGCGGCATACCGTCGAGCATCTCCCAGCACTCGGGTCGCCGCACTTGAGACCGTCTCCGGCGGCGGTTGCCAGGCGAGACGTACGCTGGGCACCCCTTGGTTTGCCAGGGCGTCGGCAAACTCCTCCGGGCCCGCAATTACCGGCTGGATCGATGCCGGCAGGTTCATGTCGCCGACCCGATCGAGCGACCGGCCGCACCGGCCGCCACCACATTGGCGGCAAACACGTGGGCCCCGGCTGCTTCCAACCGGGCGTGTTGCTCCGACAAGCCCTGTGGATCACGGCGCGCGCCGACCAGGGTCACATAGATCGGCGGAACCGGTCCCTGCACGTTTGCCTGAAATTCGGCCAGGGCGGGCGCGATGGCACCGGCCGGATCATCGTGTGCCAGATCACCCAAAATAATGTCGAGTAGCACCGCACCAACATCACTCCTGGCGGCGAGATCGGTCAGCATGCCGGCCCGCAAGCGAGGATCGATCATGGGATGGGCGCGGCCCTGCGTATACTCGTCCCCACCGAGATCGAGCAGCGTATGAGGGACTCCCATGGCGTCGAGCACCTGTGCCGCTTCCGTGCGCAGAGTCCCGCCCGCAAACAACCCGTAGACCTGCGTATCCGGTCGTGCCGGGCCGGTCACCTTCGGCAACTCTTCCGGCGCCATGAACTCCCTTCCGAGCAGCTCAGCCACCATGCGTGCGGTGTCAGTCAAGTTGGCAGCGTAGTGGACCGTCCCCTGGTCCTCCAGCTCAGCGCCCAACAGGCACACCACTGAGGGCTTGCGCAGCTTGACCAGATCTTTATGCAGGCGCTGCGCGGCGCGCCCATCGGCCGGTTTGGAGATCACCACCACAATCTGCACGGCGGCGTCCGTCTTCAGCGCAGCCACGGCCCGGCGCGTCATCGACCCACCGACGGCCGAGCTGAGATCGCGCCCACCGGTGCCGATCGCGGCAGCTATTCCTATATCGACTGCGTCGAGCAAGCACGCCACCTGCTGGATACCGGTACCAGAGGCTCCCACGATTCCCACCGGGCCCGATTGCACCCGATTGGCGAAGCCTAGCCCGACGCCACCCAGAATCGCGGTGCCGCAATCAGGACCCATCATCAGGAGATCGCGCTCGGCGGCCAGACGCTTCAGCCGCACCTCATCTTGCACTGCAACGTTGTCGCTAAAGAGATAGACGTGGAGATCGGCACGCAGGGCGGCGAACGCCTCCGCCGCGGCAAACGCTCCGGGTACGGCAATCACGGCGAGGTTGGCCTCGCCACCCGGCGAAACGCTTGCCATGGTATGGGGGATCGAGAGGTGGGAGCCATAGTCCGATGCGGCCCGCACCCGCACGAGATCGTCGAGGCGGGCCAGGGCGCGATCGGCCGCCACATCGTCCTCGCCTAGCACCGTTACCAGTAAATCGTCCGACGAGACGTCGACGCCCGGTGGCAGCAGGCCGTCGTCCTCCAGCAGATCCCGATTCAGTGGAGTCCCCATCACGGCAGCAGCCCGCACGACGCCTTGCTGTGCTCCCAACGACTCGGAGATCCGCATCAGCTTGATCGAGTCATGATAGGTGTTAGCGCGAACCAACCACCGCAGGGCCAAACAGTTCCTCCCAGCGCACCAGAGTGGCACCAGCCAAGAGCGCTCCAGTCAGCATATCGCTTCCTGAGCTGTGACCCACCATCAACAGCTCGTCAACACCGCTCATCCCGGTGTTGGTGCCGGCCGTCTCGAGCAGGTGAAGCAACGGTTCCATGGCCACCCCGCGTGTGGCGGAGAGCAGTAAGGTACTGCTCAATGAGGTTGTGCGACGTGGCGCCTCGGCCACGATACAGTCGCTCAGCGTGGCCAGTGTCCCCTCGCATCGACTCCTTTGATGGGTCCACCGCCGCCCCAACACCCGCAACCCGGCGAAGAGCCCGCACAGGACGTCATCACCGGCGGGGGTCAGACCAGGACCAAGACCCAGCAGACCGACGGCGTGTCGCCCAGTGGCATCCCGATCCTGACGACCCAGTGCCACTCCAAGCGACGTCATCTCCTTCCGTCCCCGAACCAACCAAGCATCCGTAGCGTCGCCCCTTGTGGGCGACCCGGCGATGTTCCCCCACCGTTCGCCCGGGCTGGACTCAATATCCGGCAATGTGGTGGCCAAACCACCCCGCGCGGCCGACCACACCTGCTGGCGCAACGTCTTGAGGTCGCGTCGAAACACCGCTGGATCCAGACTCTGGAACCGTTCCGTCTGCACTGTCCATGGCCGAGCCCGGTCGAGCGACAACACCGTCTCGCCGATCTCGAGACCGGTCTCGCGGAGTGTGGCAACACTTTCCGTGGTGATTGGAGGCAGAGCAGACACCCGGATGGTGAGCGGGCCGTTCCATCTCGATACAACGACCGATACTATGCGGCCGTTCCCGGATCGTATGTGCCAGGCATGGGGAAAGCTTGCGTGGACGCGGAGCGATCCGAGGTGCTCAAATATTCCTGGATCGTACGACAGCGCGTGCACGGTACGAGAGGACATAACCTCTCATTATGAGACGGCGTTCATTGTGCCGAGTGGGGAAACCCGGACCGCTATCAGCGGTCCGGGAATCGCTTTCACTGAGCCTGTACAGGGCGCACGGTCGTGGATGCGGTGGTTCGGGCTCCCGTCAGTTCGATGGAGTCGGCTTGATGTTCTGGTTGAGGCGGAACAAGTTCGCAGGATCGTACTTGTTTTTGACCTCCACCAGCCGCCGATAGGTGGCGGGCTCGTACGCCGCTTTGACTCGGTCCGGCGCGTCGTCGTTGAGATCGTTCACATAGATGCCGCCGGTCCCAAACGGTTCCAATGCGGCAGCGACATCCCGGGACCACTTGATATGGTGGTCCGACTCGCTCGTATCAAGCCAGACGGACATCAACACGAAGATGTATGCGGTGTCCCGGTAGCCCATGGCCGTGTCTCCACCAAGGGAGCGCACCGTCGCGCCGCCGAAGGGAAACAGCAGCAGGTACGACAGAGGCGAGGTCTTGCCTGCCGCCTCTGCCATAAACGTATCAATGACCTCGTCGGAGAGCTCGGCAAAGTAGTGCGATTTGTTGTAGTACTGGATTCCGTGCGGGTTGGCTTCGTCGATGATGGTCTGGAAGGCGGCATACGGCATCGGGCCCATGAGATCCACGATCGGACCCAGTGCGCGTATGGGTTCGACCGCCCGTTGTCCCTCCTCGATTCCGCCGGCGTAACAGCCGGCGATGGCAATCATGGGTGCTCCCACCGCTTCTGGGGGTACGAACGGAGCCGGAGGCGCCGACAGATACACCAGGGCAAGCGTTAGCTCATCCGGTGCCGAGGCCATGATCTCTCGATATGCTCGTGCAATCTCGCCTCCTCGCTCCGCCGGGAACAGAGCCATGCCGGCCACCACGATTGGCCCAACCTCGTGCAATCGATACTCGAACGATGTGACCACTCCGAAGTTGCCACCGCCTCCTCGGACGGCCCAGAACAGATCCTGATTCTCATCGGCGCTCGCCGTCAGGAAACGACCGTCAGCCGTGACGATGTCGACGGACAGGAGATTGTCGACGGCAAACCCGTACTTCCGCCCCAACCATCCAAAGCCACCGCCCAGCGTCAGCCCACCGATGCCGGTATGCGACACGGTTCCCCCCACGGTCGCAAGCCCAAACGCTGCTGTTTCATGGTCCACTGCACCCCAGAGGCACCCACCCTGGGCTCGGACCGTTCGGTTGGCCGGGTCGACCCGCACCCCATTCATCAGGGAGAGATCGATCATCAAGCCGCCGTCGCAGACGGATTGCCCCGGCATACTGTGGCCTCCGCCACGGACTGATATCGAGAGACCCTGATCGCGCCCGAAATTCACGGATGCGATAACATCCGCCACACCGGTGCAGCGTGCAATGAGCGCCGGCCGGCGATCGAACATGCCGTTCCAGATCCGGCGCGCGGAATCGTAATCAGCGTCACCGGACTGGAGCACATCACCCCGCGTGGCCATCTTGAGAGCCTGGATGTCGTTGTCGTTCAACTCTTTGCTCGCGGGTCGCGTCTGCTGCATCGTCACGAAGTTCACCTTTCGTCTTTTCTCCAGATTTGATGCACGAAATGTGCTGGAGAGGAGTGCAACCGCCTCGGTGCCGGCGACCTTCAGACCATCTTGCAGCAGCGATTCGGTTGCGGAGAACGAACTGCGAAGGTGGCACTTCGGACGAGGGACCAGTGGTACTCAATCTAGACGCAATGATGTTCATTGTCAATCGTGTGCCTTCATGACGAGACCTCCTGGCTCCCACCGAAGTCTCTTTATATCGATGGTCGCTCAGGAGGACTCGTCTTGCTCATCACCCCAAAGTGTGGGATGAGTCTAGTGCTGGGCGGTAGGTTTTACGCCGCGTGGAGGATGCGCTCGGAGGTGATAGGAGATGGCTTGAACCCCTTGACGGTGAGGTAGATACCGAAAGACAGCTCCCAGAAGAACTCCGGGCCCGTGGCGATGGCCTGCCACGCAGAGCCTGCCTTGAAGACCCCGAACAGGACACAGATCGTCGCCACGATGATCAGCGGACCGCCGACGAGCCCCAACAGGGCCATCCGGCGTGGCACGAGGCCGGACCGGTACATCAAGTAGCCCAACAAGCACCCGTTTCCGACGCCGGCCAGCAATGTGGGCCCGAGCAGAAACGTCGCGTCATGGACCGCGACCAGCGACTTGCCGGCGATGATGAGCGACGCGGTATCGGTACCGGGAGCCCCCGCGACGTGCTGCCGCAAGGACAGGACGGACAGGACGCTGACGATGCCGACCATGATGAGAGCCGATTCAATGATACGAGACGTGACGTAGGCAAGGGCCACGGCCTGGTTCTGCCGCTTGGCGACCGGATACAGCACCACGGCGGATCCGATACCCGCTACGGCAAGCATGACTTCCAGGAGTGCACCCAGGGACACGGCCGGGTCACCGCCGGTACCAAGGATGTACTTGGCGGGGTCGGTCAACAGCGGGTGGTAGAGGAGAAGCTGCGCTGGGATCGAGGTGACGAAGGTGATGAGGAAGAGCACACCTACAGCAAGTGCGGTTTTTCTGGTTGCGTTCATTGGGACTCCTTTTCGAGAGGTGGTCACGTCATCGGTTCCTTCGGGGATTGCGGTCTGCTTGGTGCTGATCACGGTTGTTCCTTTCTCCCGTTGCATTGACACGTCGTTGGATTCGTTGTTTCCATAGACCCACCCTATGGGGGGATGTGGGGAGGCGTCGTCCCCAGATGTGTGGATCGACGTGGGGATTTCTGGGCGGGTGAGGACGCGAGGCAGAAAGATTCCCTGTCAGGTACGCAGCGCACGGGCTGAGGTATCCGGCAACGCTACGTGGGTGTCTGGTCCGAGAATGCCGGCGTGTGCAGTGGCGATCAGGGAGGGCCTTCAGGCCTCCCTGATCGCCACATTTGCCTTTACGCCGCCTCCTCTCCCATCGCTGTAATCGGCAGATAGGAGGGCTCCACGCGTAGCAGTCGCGCCGGCAGTTGAGGCAGCCACCAGTTCCAGCGGCCGAAGAGCGAGACCAGGGCCGGCACGAGCAGCATCCGCACCACCGTCGCGTCGAGCAGGATCCCCGCGGCTAGCCCGGTCCCGATCACCTTGATATCGGTCTCGGGGCCGGAGGCCAGGGCGATGAAGGCGAAGAACAGGATCAAGGCGCCGCTCGTCACCAGCCGGCCGGTGCGTCTGATCCCCAGGATCACCGCCGCCTTCGTCGAGCCGGAGACATCGTACTCCTCTCGCATGCGGGTGAGGATAAAGACCTCATAGTCCATGGAGAGGCCGAAGAGGAAGGCGAAGACCACGATGGGCACGATGGAGGTAATGGCCCCGGTGGACTTGATGCCCCAGATGGCCTGGGAGCCGTAGCCGTTCTGCCACATGAGCACCATCACGCCCATGGCGGCGCCCACCGAGAGCAAGTTGAGGACCACCGCCTTGAGCGGCAGCAGGAGGGAGCGGAAAGCCCGGGCCAGCAAGATGAAGGTGATGAGCGCAATCAGTCCCACCATCAGCGGGAAGCTCCCGTACAGAGCGTTGATGAGGTCCACGTTCACCGGCGCCGAGCCACCGACTTTGCCCCCGCCCGGTTGTGCATGCACTACATCGCGCACGCGGTGGATCGCGGCGGTGCCGGCTGAAGAGTTCGCATCCACCGTCGGAAAGACCTCGAGGATCGCGGTGCCGGCACGCTGCCAGCTGGGACCTTGTGGGGATATCGTCCCCAGTACACCGTCGACTCCCCGCAGACTGCGCTGCACCTGAGTGGCGTGACCTTGTTTGACCAGAACCTCGAAGGGAGCGAGCACGCCCGGTCCGATGCCGCTGCGCTCCAGCGCGACCAGCCCGGCATGGGCGTCGCCGGTCTTGGCCAGTGAGTCGGCGCTCGTCTGACCGAGAACGATGGTGCCGGCCGAGGCGACCAGGGCTCCCAGAATGACGGCACCGGTACCGGCAGCCACCCAGCGACGGCGGACGACGAGACGGCCCCAGGCGGTCCACCATCGTCCGGCATCCAACCCGCCACGTCGTGGCCAATCGAGCCGGGGACCGGCGGTTGCCAACAGAACGGGCAACAATGTGATGGCAACGGCCACGGTGACCAGCGGGATCAATGCGCCGCCGTATCCCACGCTGCGCAGGAAGGGAACGGGCAGGACGAGCAGGGCGAGCAGGCTGACGGCCACGGTGGTCCCGCTGAAGATCACCGACCGGCCGGCGGTCTGCATGGCTCTCATCACAGCCTCATCATTGGGGACACCTGCCCGATGCTCCTCGCGCCAGCGCAGGACGATGAGCAGAGAGTGGTCGATCGCCACACCGAGTCCGATCAACGCGACCAGGAACTGGACGATGAAGGAGACGTCTGTGATGGCGGTGAGCCCCCAGATCAGGAGGAAGGTGATCGGGATGGCGACCAGGGCCATCATGAGCGGCATCAGCGCCATGAAGGAGCGGAAGACGAAGATCAGGATGGCCAGCGCCCCCACGCCGCCGAGCAGCGCCTCGACCAACACGCCGGGGCCGCTGCCGCCCCCACCACCGGTGGCGAGCGCCTTGATGCCGGAAAGATGGAAGGGCTGTCCCGCCACCGTGACACCGGCCAGCGCGGCCCTGATTGCATGCTCCGATCGCGTGAGGTCATTGGACCCGAGCCCCACGCCCTGGTACACCAGCCCAAAAGTGGTGTGCCCGTCACGCGAAACGAAGGCGGAATCGCCCGTGGAGGCGTACGATGCAATGCGCGATCCGGGGACGCGCTGCGCGATCCGCGCGAAGGCGGCCTTGAGCTGAGCGGTTACACCGGGCGAATGGACGGTTGTGCCCGCCGGTAGCGTCACCACCGGGACGAAGGGCGGATTGTCGGGAGTCTGTCCGTAGGTGTGCAGAATGGCCTGGTTGGTCTCATACCCTTCCTGGCCAGGCAGCGAGAAATTCACGGATAGGGCCTTGGTAGCCGAGGAAGCCGAGGCAAAGCCGACGATCGTCAGGATCAGCCAGAATCCGATCACGATCAGTTTGTGGGATAGAACCCAGCGGGTAAGGGCAGTCATAGCGGTTTCTCCTTCAATGTAGTGACGTTTCGGCTTGAATTGAGGTCTGCTTGGTGCTGCTCACACGTGTTCGGGTTCACGATGAATGACCGAAAGTAAGGGCATTCCGAGATCCCGGACTGCTCGTAGGAGCCCGTGCAACGCGGCCTGATCGACGACCGGGCCGGTCAGAAGTGTGTCGCCGCTGTTTTCTCGGGAGAGGATCAGGCCTTCGAACCGGTCGGCCCACCGGTCGTCAAGGTGTCCTTTGACGCGAATTTCGTACAGTGCAGGCGTGTCATACTCCTCCTTCGATCCGAATGTTTCGCTCATGCTGTGCCTCGTGCGTTTCCTTCCGTCCTGGCATCTCTGCATGTCGTCGCATGCGATCTGTGCTTCGAACTCAAGGTACGAGCGAATGTGGGGAGACGTCGTCCCCAGCTGTGGGGATTGATCTGGGGAATTGCCGCGTGGTGAAGGACGCCAGGCAGGCAGAGGCGCTGCTGGGTATGCAGTGCCATGCTTGGTCACCTTGAGCTCGGTGCGGCCTCAGTGAGCTAGGGAAGCGGTCGGGCCGACACGCGGGCACGGCCTCTACCCCTATGGGCGGCTCAATGAAATCGGTTGCCGCTCGAGTGGGGCCACGTGGATGCCCGGTCGACCAGTGCTGTAGTGAGGCTAGATCAGACCCAGCTCCGCTGCCCGTTTAACAGCTGCCCGGCGGCTATTGACGTCGAGCTTGCTGTAGATGGTCTTGGTATGGGTGCGGACCGTGCTCAGTGCGACCACGAGCTCACGGGCGATCTCCGGCCCGGAAAGCTCGGTGTTCAATAGCCGGAGCACGTCAACCTCACGCTCGCTGAGGGACTCGACGAGCGGTGGCGAGGCGCCGGAGGTGAAATGAATATTTTCGTCTGCGCGCGGTTGCCCCGTATCGAATGCTGCCAGCAGTGTGCCGGTATAGGCCGGCATGATGCCTCGAACGGCAGCCTCGCGGAGCAATGCTGCCATGGGCGGTCCTCCGTCCAGAAATGTGCGAACGTAGCCTTCCGGTTCAGCCAGCGCCAGGACACGTTGCAGCGGGATAAGAGCAGCGAGGACGTCGCCGTGCTCTTGATAGGCGAGCGCCTGCACGACCAGGATCTCGATAACTCTTCCCATCCTCTCGCCGGCTTCCGCTGCTCGCAGGAGACGCTCCAGGAGTGCCAGAGCCTGACGAAGGGAGCGATCTGACCGGTCGGTCTGGTACTGAGCCAGGAGCACCCGGGCGAGGGTGAGGTGCTCGAACTCACGGAGGTAGCTGAGTTCATCCTCGACGGAAAGGCCCTGCTCACGCGCCCAACCGAGGGCTTCATCCACCCTCCCCAGATCCACCAACACCCGAGACTTGATGGCCGCGACCGGACGCACCTTGGGGAAGAAGTCTCCCATGTACACACGCTCTGCCTCACCAAGCAGGTCGAGCGCGCTGTCAAGATCGCCTTCGGCCTCCCGTATGAGAGCCATGGCAACACACCAGCGATACGGGTTTTGGGGCAATCCGGCGAGCACGCCCAGTTCCTTGCTGCGCAGTAGGAGTTCCGTCGCGGTGTGCACATCGTTGCGCTCGCGGTGGAGCTCGCTCAGTCCCACGTATATATCGGCCGTTCCCCGCATGGCTGTCGCGCCCTGTCCCGCCGCCCGCTGCAACGCCTGTTCATAGGTGCTCATGGCGTCGTGGAGACGGCCCTGCGTGATTCGTATATCCGCCAGGGCGATGGCGCAGCCGAGCGTATCCGACACATGCCCGACCCGCTGTATCTGAGCCATACACTCGGCATACATCTGGTGGCCTGTCTCGAGCTCCCCGCTGGCCCAGTAGGCGAGTCCCAGGAGTCCCGCTGCCGATCCCCGCAGAAGATGGTCATCCTCTGAGGCGAGGTCCCGTGCCCGCTGGGCATCGTGCACGATGCCCGCCATATCGCCCCGGGTCAGGGCCTGGGCGGCACGGTACAGGGCGATATAACCCGGGAGCTGGCGGAACATCTCGTGGTCCACGACGACCATTTCACTCAGATTGGCCGTCGTGTCCAGCCACCGTTCGGCAGCGCGCAGGCGGGCCTCTACACCCGCGAACTGGCCGCTTACCACCAGAGTTGCGGCATACAAGACACTGAGCACGGGCCGGACCTGGACTTCCTCGTCGGGAAGCGCCTCCAGCCAGCCAAGCATCGTGGACTCCTCTCGACTCTGAAATAGGGCCGGAAGTGCCAACTCGACCAGGTCCGCTGCTCGCGGGAAATCCTCACCGGCGAGTGCGTGGCGGATCGCATCGGGCGCCGAACCGTTCCGCTCGTACCACTCACTCGCGCGCCCATGCAGCGCCGAGACCTGATCAGGCTGCTCCGCCCGCAAGTGCGCCGAGAGCACGTCGGCAAAGAGGTGATGATAGCGATACCAGCGGCGCGTGTCATCCAGCGGCACGACAAAGAAATTGCCTCGCTCCAGGGCCTCCAGCCGCGCGGTGGTTCCTTCCTGGTCCGTCACGGCATCGCACAGCGGGCCGCTCAAACGGTCGAGAATGGCGGTCTGGAGTAAGAAGCGGCGGATATCCTCCGGCTGCCGTAGCAGGACCTCGTCGACCAGATAGTCCACGATATAGCGGTGGTCCCCCGCGAATGCCTGGATGAATCCGGAAACATCCTGACGGCCCTGCATGGAAAGCGCAGCCAGTTGCAGGCCGGCAATCCAGCCCTCGGTCCGGTCCTCCAGCGTGGCGACGTCGTCCAACGAGAGGCTGAGACCCATCACCTGGTTGAGAAAGTCGGCGGCCTCTAAGGCGGTAAAACGCAACTCGGCGGCACGCAACTCGGTCAATTGACCCCTGGCCCGTAACCGCGCCAGCGGAAGTTGCGGATCCTCGCGGGTGGCAATCACCAGGTGCAGCTGCGGCGGCAGGTGCTCGACGAGATACGCCAGAGCATCGTCAACCGGCCTGGCATCAACCAGGTGGTAGTCGTCAAGGACCAGCACAAAACTGTCGACCAGAGTGGCGATCTCATTGAGCAAGACCGCCAGAACCTCGTCGGGCGGCGGTGGCTGCGAGGACTGGAGCGCACTCAACACGCCGTCTCCGACCCTGGGCGCAATAGTCTGCAGAGCAGCAACGAGGTACGTGAGAAAGCGCGTGGGATCGTTGTCCCCGTCGTCCAGCGACAGCCAGGCGGTCGGCCGCCCGCAGCCCGCGACCCATTCACTGACCAGCGTGGTCTTGCCAAAGCCGGCCGGGGCAGCGATGACGCTCAAGTTGCGGTGCAGACCCGCGTTCAGGCGTTCGATCAGGCGGGGGCGAGAAACCACATTGGGCCGGGGTCGGGGGACGAAGAGCTTCGTGACCAGAACCGGAGTAGCCATAGACTGGCGCCCCCCGAGCGCCGTTGGTCATGCAATGCTCCAGATGTTAGCGAGCCAGGTGTGCCCTGTCAAGGCAGCGTAGCGAGGAAACCAACCGACATGCTCGCGGCGTTCCTGGTCCCCGACTTTGGCAATGCGATTCATGGCTTCGTCACCATTCCGCCAGCAATTGCAGAGATCTCGATGGTGGCATACCAGCTCGTGGTCGGTGTGAAGACTCCAAAGCCAGGTGCGATACTTCCTTCAAACCTGCAAGCCTGGGACGTGAGGACTGAGCAGCCGACGATCGAGTAGAGAGCCTACACTGACGTTGTGTCAGTCGCCAACCGAACCGCCATGGGCAATCTACCCGCTGCGTCGACCAGCTTCGTCGGTCGACGCAGCTTACTGGCCCAGGTGAAGGCGACGTTCGCTCAGACCCGTCTGCTGACGTTAGTCGGGGCTGGTGGAGTGGGTAAGACTCGACTCGCCCTGCGTGCCGCCGCCGACCTCCGACGGACTGTTCGCCACGGCGTGTGGTTCGTCGACCTTGCCGGCCTCGAAGATCCGCATCTGATTCCCAAGGCGGTTATTACCAGCCTGGGCCTGGCGGATCAGTCCGGACAGTGGCCAACCTCGCTCCTGATCGACCACCTCGCCTCCCGCGAGGTGCTTTTGGTCCTCGACAACTGCGAGCATCTTCTAGACGCCATCGCCGTCCTGGCCGACATCGTCTTGAAGGAAGCCGCCGGCGTTCGTCTCCTTGCCACCAGCCGCGAGCCATTGGGTATCTCCGGGGAGCGTGTGCTTCAGGTGCCACCGCTCACGCTGCCGCAAGAGGTGGGGTCCGACGCCGCGCACGGGTTTGCGCAGTCAGAGGCGGTGACCCTGCTCGTAGAACGGGCCGCGGATGTTGGAATCCAACTGGACGACACCGATGACACCCAGCACCTGGTGTTCGAGCTCTGCCGTCGGCTCGACGGCATGCCGTTGGCGCTCGAGCTGGCGGCCGTCAGGTTACGGACGATCGGGCTTGATGAGCTGCTTGAGAGGTTGAGCGACCGCTTTGCAGTGCTGACCGGCGGCAGTCGGGCGGCGCTTCCGAGGCAGCAGACCTTGCGAGCCACCATTGACTGGAGTCACGATCTACTGAGCGACCTCGAGGCGGCATTGCTGCGCCGGCTTGCCGTGTTCCCCTCTGACTTTGGTTTGGGTGCTGCTGAATCGGTTGTAACTGGGGCGGGCATCGACCCGACGTCGGTGCTCGAGCTCATGTCCAGCCTGATTGATAAGTCGTTCGTGGTTCGGTTGGGTGGCGCCGCACACGCGCGCTACCGTCTGCACGAGACGATGCGCGAGTACGGTCTACTCAAGCTGCGGGACGCGGGCGAGGAGACGGTAGCGATCAAAGCCTTCGTCCGGTTCTACGCCGAGCTCTGCCGGGTGGCGGAAGAGGCCGCCCAATCAATTGAGCTCGCGGAGTGGCTCAAGCGGCTGGACGGCGAGGCGGATAATGTGCGTGCTGCTCTCGCGCACTGCCTGAACGGTCCTGACCACGCACTCGGCCGGTCTATGGTGGGTTCGCTGCTCTGGTACTGGGCGGCGCGTGCTACCAGTGAGGGCGCGTACTGGTTGGACCTCTTTCTCGAGCGGAGAGAGGGAGACGCCTCGGCCCTGGCGCGCGCGCTTTTCGCGCGCGGTTTCGTGGCCATGGCGCAGGGAGACGCGGCGACCGCTCAGCCGGTGCTGATCCAGGCTGAGGCGAAAGCACGCGCACTACATGATTTGCCGCTGCTCGCCCGGATTCTCGCTCAGGCAGCGGGCGTCCGCGCCATGAGCGGTGACCTCGAGGGTGCTCGGTCCCGCCTCCGCGACGCGCAGGCCGTCGCTACCGGTCTTGACGACCCGGGTGCCGAGGCGGCGCTTGCTCTAACCGAGGCGTTCCTCGCCCTCGGCGACACGGATTTGGAAACAGTGGGGCGAGTTTACTCCCAATGGGCCTCCCGTATGCGCGATCGAGGCGACCTCCAATCCCTCGGTTACCTCCTTGGGTGCTACGGCTTCTCACTCCTGCAGGGCTCCCAACCGGACAGGGCCGGGCCGCTGCTCCAGGAAGCCCTGGACATCGCGCGGCGCCTGGAGAACCGGAACACCATCCTGTACCTCCTGGACGGGCTGGCCTGCCAGGCGGCGATGGTCGGCCGAGTCCAGCGGGCAGCCAGGCTGCTGGGTGCCGCGGAGACTCTGCAAGCCGAGACGGGTGTTCGGCTGATGCCCCACATGGAACCACTGCTCAGGCAGGCGCGAGAGACCATTTCCCCTGCGCTGGGAACTCCGACCCTGGAGTCCGAGCTGCAAACTGGCAGGCGGATGGCGAAGGACGAAGCAATGGCGTATGCGCTTGAGGAGACGAGGGCTGCCCGGCATGCCGCTGCTCCGGTGAAGACCGGGATGATGCCGCTGAGCAAGCGGGAGCGTGAGGTCGCTGGGCTCGTCTCGGAGGGCCTCAGCAATAAAGAGATCGCCTCGCGCATATTCCTTTCTGAGCGGACGGTCGAGACGCACGTGTCCAACATTCTGAACAAGCTCGGCATCAACTCCCGGGTCGAGATCGCAAGCTGGGTGGCGCACGAGGTGAGGCCGACTTAGCTGGGCCGAATCCACCGGCCGTTCTCCTCGACCTCCACGACTTCCAGGATCCGAGCCGGAGGCAGAAGTGCAATCGCGAACAGGTCGCTCACATCCTTCCAGCTTGCCGCCTCCAGGATACACGTGAGCAGCTCGCCCTCAGGGCTGTAGACGGCACTGACAATCTGAAGGCAAGCGTTGGTACGAGTGAGACGCCGGCAGGCTGCATTCAGGCTGAGAGCGATCCACGAGAGATCTCGTCCTCCCTGGATTGGTAAATGAACCTCGGCGAGATAACGATGCGTGTTGGCGGGCCCTGGATCCGAGTCTGCGCCTTGAGTTGTCATGACTCCAGCTTGGACCGGGGCGGAGTCGGATGCATCGGTGAGAGTACGGGTTCACCACGTAGTGGAGACTGATTGCACCTGTTCGGGGCCCACCGATACGTCACTACGTGGTCAGTCAGTACTGCCCCCGATGTCGGTAGCCCGGCCGACGCAGATGATGGTGCCAGTGAATCGAAGCACCCATACATCGGAGGCACATCGGAAATGAACTTTGTCAAAAGGGATCAATCGAGCACCCGGTATCCGAACACTCAGGTGAGGAAAGCATGATGAAAGCGACTGTACGCAGCGAGGAGAAGTCGATGAACCAGACCATCTGGCCCAGGAGTATTTCGGGCAGCGCCGAACCGGTTGCTGCATCGTTGAAGAGGAGCGTGCTGACAGGGTCCCGCATGACCTATTCGAGACTGATCGGCGCGCTGTTTTTGTTGGGCTTTCTCTCGTACGGAGTCGGCTTCGGACTCGTGACTTCGGTTACCGGCTCCCATAACTTTCTAACGACGATTTCCGCACACAGAACCATCCTGACCATCGGAGCCTTTCTGATGCTGTTGAACTCCGCGGTGGATGTGGGGAAAGGGGTTCTGTTCTTCCCGATCCTTGAGAAGTACGGCAAGAGAACCGCGCTGGCGTACCTGGCCGCCATGATTGTTGAGGTCGTCCTCCTGGCTGTTGGAGTGATCTGTCTTCTGATGATCGTTCCCGTGGCCCAACAGGGGGGTTACGCCGGACAGGCGGGGGCGGGCTGGGCACAAGCCCTTGGAGCGCTCGCGCTTAAGTCGAACACCACGGCCTACCAGATCGCCGAGATGTCGCTCGGATTCGGATGCCTATTCCTCTGTACGCTGCTGTTCCGAACGAAGCTGATTCCCGGATCGCTTGCGATCTGGGGCTTGATCGGCTATGTCATGCTGATGGCGGGGGCCATCGCCGAGATCTTCGGACTCCACATCGGCGTCGCCCTGTCGGTCCCCGGTGGACTGTTTGAAGTGGCATTGGGAATCTGGCTCATCGTCAAGGGTTTCGCTCCAGAGGCCTACGGTCAGGGCTCATGACCCAGTAGTCCCCACAAACACCAAGAGAATACGGACCCGGAACAGAGACCCTCAGCATGAAGCGCCCCCTGCACATAGTGCGGGGGGCGTTGAGGTGGGGGCTTTGCCGTGAGGCTGATGGCAGCTATCCCCCGCGCGTAGATCACCGGGCACCGGCATACGTATGCCGTGATTCCGATGAATTGCCGATCACACCGCGTTCGACTGAGGGCAGTGGCACGCCCAAACGTCGATTCGATCACGACGTTTCCACGTCCCAAAACGCTCCCGCTGCCCGGTAGTCAGCGTCACCAATCTAGAGCGAAGACTGGCCATTGTCAAGCCGGCATGGTCCTCAACGAGGCTCTAGTTGGCTCGAGGAGTAGGACTCAACCGATCCAATTCAGCGAGGTCGTCTGGGGTGGGTTTCCAGCTTCCCGCCTCCACATTAGCCCAGACCTGTTCCGGCTTCGTCGCGCCGGCAATCACCGACGCAACCTGGAGTTGTGCGGCGAGACCGCCGATTGCCACTTGCAAGATCGTGATTTCCCGTACTGCTGCGAATTGTTCCAGCCGTTCCACCAGGTCGAACTTGGCATCCGACAGGAAGCGGCCAGCCCGTGGACTGGTCGCCAGGCGGGTGCCGGGTGGAGCGGCCTCGCCCCGACGATACTTTCCCGTCAGCAAGCCCGACGCCAGCGGGAAGTAGGGAAGCATGCCGACGCCGAATCGTGCGCAGGACGGAATCACCTCCGCTTCGACTCCGCGTTCCACCAGGCTGTAGTGATTTTGGGCGGAGATGAACGGGCTCCAGTGGTGCTCGTGCGCTATGCTGGCAGCGGCGGCAATCTGCCACCCCTGGAAGTTCGAGGAGCCGATGTACCGTACTTTGCCGGATCGCACCAGGCCGTGCAGCGCGTCCAACGTCTCTTCAATGGGTGTTTCCGGATCCGGCGAATGCATCTGGTAGAGATCGATGTAGTCCGTTTGCAGCCGGCTCAGGCTAGCCTCGATGGCCCGGAGGATGTACCGTCGCGAGCCTCCTTGCTGGTTGGGCCCTTCGCCCATCGGGCTGCGGAACTTGGTCGCGAGTACGACCGCATCACGGCGACCCTTGATTCCCCGGCCGATGATCTCCTCGCTCGTACCCCGGCTGTAGACATCGGCCGTGTCGAAGAGGTTGATGCCCGCGTCGAGCGCCGCGCCGATCACCCGCTGGGACGTCGCCTCGTCGGTGCGACCCCCGAAGTTGTTGGTACCCAGCCCGACGACAGACACCTTCAGACCGGAATCGCCAAGACGGCGGTACTCCACGCTATGCCTCGCGGATTTCCACGGATTCGATCCTCGGCGGGTTTTTCGGTTTGGAACCTTCGCCACCCGGCTGCGTGGGCGTCGTGGCAATAGCGTCGACCGCGTCGAGCCCATCCGTGACCTGGCCGAAAATCGTGTAATTGGGGGGCAGTGCTACTCTGGCGCCGTGCACGATGAAAAACTGGCTCCCATTCGTGTTGGGACCCGCGTTGGCCATGGCAACCGTGCCTTTGGTGTACTGACGACGGACCGGCTCATCCGCGAACTTGTACCCTGGCCCACCGGTACCGGTGCCGGTTGGGTCTCCCGACTGGATCATGAATCCGTCGATGACGCGATGGAAGATCACGTCGCCGTAGTAGCCCTGTCGCGCCAGGAAAACGAAGTTGTTCACAGTCTTTGGTGCGTCCTGGGCAAAGAGGTCCAGTGTGATGTCGCCTTCAGACGTCTTCACCACTGCCGAGTAACTTTTGTTCTGGTCGATCTCCATTTCCGGAGGACTGTTCCACGATTGCTTCGCCATCATTCGCTCCTTCGCGGGTCCTCGATTGAGAACCCGGCTGTACAGATGTGCATGGTTGAGGGCCGCGTCTTGCCGCGGCCCCTCTCTCCACAGTACATGACCTTTTAATTCGCTCCATCCGTTCGGTCCGAGCGAGACCCGGCGTGCCGATCAACTTCCCAGGCTTTCCTCCACTTCATAACCACGGAGGTTGGACGAGTTGGAGGTTTCCTTATCTGGTTCGCCCTGTTTGCCTATGCCTTCGCAGCGGATCTGGCCCTCTTCATGGCAACCCATCGGGTGGCCGATCGCCCGACTTCGACGCTCGACGAACGACAGCAGGCCGTACGTAACCGAGCGTATCGCTCAGCCTACTTGATCCTGTTCGCTCTGGTCACAGTCGTCGTGGGAGGAGCGATACTGGCCTTCACCACGGGCAATCTGGTTGCCTCCCAGTGGTTGGCACATCCTGATCGGCATCCCACCGTTCTCACCGGATTCGGCGTGATCGTCCTCCAGCTCGCCTCCCTTCTGCCTACCGCCATCATCGCCTGGAACGAAACGGATACTCCGAACGAGGCTGATTGACCTTGCGGGCAGGGTCTAGTGGAGGATGGGGTGGGATGGTGTGCGTTGAGGGATCGAGGGAGGCTCCAGCGCCAGCCGCAGTGTCCCGCCCTGGTGTCGGGCGGCCGGGAGGCGGGCCACTGCTTCGCGGGCCCGTCCCTACCGGAGGCGTGGGGGAGTGCACCTTCGACTGGTGCGGGCGAAAAAGCGATACAGTGTGTTGGGACCAGTCTTGCCTATCCAGGGAGCACCAGTCGATGCCTCGCTACGACGAGATGGATGATCTCTTACGCCAGGTCCGCGCTTGCCTCGGACACGAAGAGGCTCCGACCGAGTCTCAGTCTCCAGCCGTCGAATCTCGACCGGCCCTGGAGGCCATGCGGCAGAGCCGGCAGTATGAACGGGTCATGGACTGCACCCGGACTCTGCTGCGTGACGCGGAGGTGCTGCGAGAGTTGTTGGGTCCGGAACACGTCCACACCTTGAGCGCCACCCAACACGAGCACATCCTTTCGGTTCTCAACTCGGTACTGCAAGAGTTGTGGAGTTCTGAGGTCACGGTGCGACGCGCCCGGCTGCACGACTAACGATCCTGCCAACGTGAGCGCACCTTCGGCTCGTCCGGCGTTCAGTACTCGGGAGTTTCGACATACGCTCGGCTGCTTCGCCACGGGAGTCACCGTGATTACCACCAGTGGCTCGGAACACCCGTATGGCATGACCGCGAATGCCTTTTCGTCCGTCTCACTCGAGCCGCCGCTCGTACTCGTGTGCGTCATGGATGGGACCGAAGGAAGCGCGTCCATCAAGCGCAACGGTGTGTTCGCCGTCAACGTGCTGGGGGCGGAGCAGGAAGGACTTTCGCGCTATTTTGCTTCACGTGATCGGCCACGGGGCTGGGAGACCTTCGAGGGCATCGCGCACCGCCGGGTCGAAACCGGCTCCCCGGTGATCGAGGGCTCCGCAGCCTACTTCGATTGCCGGTTGGTCGCCGCTCACTCAGCCGGCGACCACATCGTCTTCATCGGCGAGGTGCTGGCACTCGGCGCCGCGTCGGACGTTCCTCCGCTCCTTTTCCACCACGGTCGGTACCGACGGGTGGACGCACACGATGACGGATCCACGCCGCATCATCCGGACGCGGGAGATGCTTTGTTGTGACCGGCCCGGGGGGTATGCCCAACTATCCCCCGATGTACGACATCTCCACCTTGGGTAAGTCCGCGGCGTACGAGGAGCGCAGATCGGAATACCGGTCCGAGCGAGCTCGCCACACGCGATCCAGGAACTGGCCGATTCCCTCATCGGTGTCGCCTGCGCGTAGCAAGGCGCGAAAGTCGTGGCCGTGCGTGGCGAACAGGCAGGTATAGAGTTTCCCCTCGGCGGAGAGGCGTGCGCGGGTACAGGCACTGCAAAACGACTGTGTGACCGAGGCGATGAGGCCGATCTCGCCCTGCCCATCGATATACCGATACCGGTTGGCCACTTCGCCCACATAGTTCGGGTCCACCGGCTCGAGTGGCCATTCGGCGCTGATGGTCCGAATAATGTCCGCGGCCGGAACCACTTCGTCCATCTTCCAGCCGTTCGTGTGGCCCACGTCCATGAATTCGATGAAACGCAGAATGTGACCGCTTCCTCGAAAGTAGCGCGCCATGTCGATCACGTGCTGGTCATTGGTACCGCGCTTCACCACCATATTGATCTTGATCGGACGCAAACCGGCCCGGTCCGCCGCCTCGATCCCATCCAGCACGCGCTGCACCGGCACGTCCATATCGTTCATCGCCGTGAATACTGCGTCGTCCAGCGAGTCGAGGCTAACTGTGACGCGCTGCAGACCGGCTTCCCGCAATGCCTCGGCCTTCCGAGCCAGCAGCGACCCGTTGGTGGTGAGGGTCAAATCCCGCAGGCCATCGATCCCGCGGAGCATGGCGATCAATTCTTCGATATTGCGGCGCAACAACGGCTCGCCGCCGGTGAGGCGGATTTTCTCCACCCCTCGCTCCACGAAGAGGCGCGCCAGACGGGTGATCTCTTCGAAGGTGAGGAGTTCAGCCCGTGGCAGAAACGGGAAGTCCCGCCCAAACACCTCTTTCGGCATGCAATAGGTGCAGCGGAAATTGCATCGGTCCGTCACAGAGACTCGGAGATCGTGCAGCGGGCGGTTACGGGCGTCGTTCAGGGTCACGCCTCAGTGTAGCGGTGAGCGGACCTACGGGCAATGGGTCCGGTAGGTTCTCACACGCCTAGAGGACAGATGACGCTTGGCGAGCTGACCGCTCTGGATAGTGCTCGGATCCCGACCTGTAAGTTTCTCGTAATGGCCGCAACCCTCGAGTAAGACCCGGATGAGACGCTCGTTGGGTGCTTGTGGTGCAAGAAGGAGGCGCCGAAAGCATGTGACGACGCCGCGGCTCCACGAGCCGTCATACACGAGAAACGAGAGGATCGAGAAATATGCATACAGCGAAACGCCTCATCGCGGTTGCCGGGCTTCTGGCCCTGGGCAGCATTGGGTCGGCGACCGCGGCCCAGGGAGCCCTGGCTGCACCCGCGACCATCGGACACGTCTACGTCAATGACAATTCAGCAGGCATCAATACTGTTTCGGCGTTCGATCGCCACAGCGACGGCTCCTTGACCGTAACGCCTGGATCGCCGTTCGTGGCGGGTGGCGCGGGTACCGGAGCCGGCATTGGCTCCCAGGGCTCATTGCAGCTCTCCAGCGACGGACGATATCTGCTCGCCGCCGACGCCGGCAGCAATCAGATTTCGGTCCTGAAGATCCGCAACGATGGATCGGTCTCGTTGGCGAATAGCAGCCCGGTTGCTTCCGGTGGAATAAAGCCGGTCAGTATCGCGGTGCATGGCAATCTGATCTATGTCGCCAATGCCGGCGCAGGTGGAAGCAATTACACCGGCTTCACTCTGAATTCGGGCGGCCATCTTACGCCGCTCGCCAACTCGACGTTCGCCCTCTCCGACGCGGCGAACCCCGGAGATGTGCTGTTCAATTCCACCGGCACCAACCTCATCGGAGCTGAAATCAACGCATCCGTGATCGACAGCTTCGCCGTCGGCGCCAATGGTCGACTCACGCCGGCAAGCGGATCTCCCTTCTCGGCGGAGGGAGCCGGACCGTTTGGTAGCGAATTCCGACCTACGGACCCGACCCAATTGTTCGTGTCGAATGCCCACAACGGTGGGACGAATCTCGGCACGGTTTCGGCATTCAATGTAGACGGCGCCGGTGCCCTGACAACCGTGGGCGGGCCGTATCCCGACTTCCAGAACGCCCCGTGCTGGGTCGAAATCTCGCACGATGGTCAGTACTTGTTCGCCATCAATACGGCGTCCTCGAGCATCTCGAGCTACAGCATTGCCGCCAACGGCGCCCTCACTGTGTCCGGCAGCACTGCCTTCAGCGGTGGCGTCCATGGAGAAGAGGATGCTCGCCTGGACCCGACCGGAAGCACGCTGTATGTGGTCGATAGTGGCTCCAATGCCGTTAGCGCTTTCAGCGTCAGCGGTGGCAACCTGACCGAGCTCGGATCCTCGCCGGTCGCACTTCCCGCGGGCTTGCACCCCTTCGGAATCGTGGTCGACTAACCCTGCCATCTCGGGGCCTGCCCGCGTCTGAACGTGAGACCCGGGCCTGCCCAAAAACCGAGAGCCGGAGGCATGTCGCCTCCGGCTCTCGGTCTGTCTGGAAATGTTGTGAGATCGCGCGAACTCATCCATCCGGCTCCCTGGTCTGGCCGATCTGGATACGCGTGCCCGCGATACCGGGGGTAACCGTGAAGCTGGGAGACAGTTTGTCCACGGTCCGGAGGATCAATTCATCCAGGTCGGCGTCCGAGTGCGAGGGATCGTGGTGAAACGGCACGAGCTGTGCCGCACCGGCCAGCTCGGCAAAGGCGAACGTATCTTCGATCGAGCTGTGGCCCCATCCGACATGGGTGACATACTCCTGGCGCGAATACTGCGCGTCATGAATCAACAAATCGGTCTCTTGGGCCAGCCGGTACCCTGACGTCCAGTCTCCGCTCACGTAGCCACCCGTCAGCCCGAGGGCCGGTTCGTGATCGGGCATATACGTCACCGCTGCGCTCCCATGTTCGATGCGATAGCCCAGCGTCGGATTCGGGTGGCAGATGAGTTCCGAGCACACGTGGAAGGTGCCGATCTCGAACTCCCGACCTGGAATCTCATGAATCTGCAGATCCGGCGCGACTTCACGCAGATGAACCGGAAACAGCGGCGGTGAGACGTAACGCGTAATCCGCTCACGGAGTGTCAACGTCGTGCTGCGCGGTCCCCAGATGTGAGTCTCGATCTGCGGATTGAACAGCGCTGAAAAGAAGGCAAGTCCCTGGATATGGTCCATGTGGAGGTGGGTCAGCAAAATGTCGATGCGACGTAGATCGGGGGGTAACTCCTGGCCCAGGGCACGGATTCCGGTACCGGCATCGAGTACCAACACCGCTCCACTCGAGTCGGTGATTTCCACGCACGACGTATCCCCCCCATAGCGCTTGGTGAACTCACCCGGCGTGGCGAGTGATCCTCGTGTTCCCCAGAGTTGTACGTTCACTCCTGATATGTTTCCCAGAACATGGCAACTGCACCCAGATGTCGGTCTGCTACGCCGTCAAGCGGGAATGCCACCACGTCGATCAGTCGCTGCGTCCCGTCCAGACCGATAATCGCTAAGCGCTTCGTGGCGGGGCGATGTTTCCGTAGCGCGATTATGATGGGTAGCTCCTCAACGGCGAGCGGTCTTCCATCGACATCCGTGGGGGTAAAGATGGACCCCCATTCGTCGGCCGCCATTTCTCCGGTATCCTCGAAACGTCTCCCCAGGATCGCCTGTGCCGGTTCGTTGAAGTACAGCAGATTCCCGTCCGGGTCGATGATGAAAATCGGAAGCGTCAAATAGCCCGCCAGTTGTCGGGTCAGAATGACCTCGATCTCCTTCTGGACGCTCATCACGGCTCCTCCGGCAGCCTTCGGCGGAACTACAGGGCGTTTGTTGCCCGCCACGAAGGGTAACGCCGCGCCGGGAGAAAGTCAACTGGAGACGGGACGCTCACGCCGATTTCAGATTGACTATTCCACCATTGCAATCTAGTCTAAATGCCAGAGGGCAGCGCTTCGCGCACGGAGCGACCCTATACAGGATTCGGAAAGGTGTGTTAGATGCGGATCGAATCTTCTGTTACGGCGATTTCCTGGATTCCCTCCGAGGCCATTGAGGGCATGACCCGGCTACCGTTCGATATGGGGCTTTTTCACTATGACGATCCGCCCCCGGATCACATACAGAGCCTTGACGAACTTCACAACAAGGATGCCTTTCGCGAAGCGAACGAGCTTCGAGCCTGGATCGTAGTCGAGAACGGCACGATTACCTCCCACGGCCATGCCGGACGGAGTTTGCTCGGTTCGACCCGCTTGAAGATCGGGCCACGGCAGGTAGCCTTTCCGGGCATCGCACTCAACACGCTGCGACCGGAACCGACGGTGACCGACACATCGGTGCGATTCGTACAGACGGTTGGCGGTCGCATGGCGCTGCCCGCACCGCGCCGCGTTTCACGCAAACCATTCTTCCAGGTCGCGTCCTCGGTCGCCTGGACGACGCTTGCCCTCACCATCAATGCAGACGGCACATCGCAGCACGAGGTCTTGGGCGCCAGCCCATTCCCGCGACACTGGATCTACGACGACAACCTGAATCTCATCCAGAAGTCGGGCACCATCAATTTTGATGACTGGTATCGTGGCGCCTTTGGCAAGAACACGCCCTGGGGCGATCAGGACTCTCCCGCGCTCGTCACCGACGTGGAAACCGCGGTGGAACGAGAGCTATCACTGATCCTGATGCGAGAGGGTGAAAAGAAGCCGAAAATGCGGAACCTGAAAGAGGGGGAAACGCTCGTCAATCAAGGCGACGAAGGGCACGAGATCTTCTTGCTGCTCGATGGAGTGTTATCGGTCGAGGTCGATGGCGAGCAACTCGCCGAGATTGGGCCGGGCGCCATTCTGGGTGAACGTGCCCACCTCGAGGGTGGCAAGCGCGCCGCCACGCTCCGCGCCATGACCAACGCGCGTGTCGCCGTGGGCGATCCGGAGATGTTCTCTGACCGCGCGCTGGAAGAGGTAGCAAGCGGTCATCGCCGGGAACAGCAACACTAGAAACCCGGTGGCGTGGGGATGAAATAGAACACGGCTGCAGCCATGACGTACAACGTCATGAGTTGCAGCCCTTCCAGCCAGTTGCTTTCGCCATCCTGGGCCACGAAGAAAAAGATGGCCACGACCAGAGCCAGTACCGCGATTTCGACCGGGTTGAAAACCAGCGACATAGGGTGCCAGATGCTGGATACCAGCACCAGGATCGGTGCTACAAACAGTGCCACCTGGATCGACGAACCGGATGCGATGGCGAAGCTGAGATCCATCTTGTTTCGGCCCGCCAATTGCACCGCCGAAAAGTGTTCCGCCACATTTCCCACGATCGGAATGATAACCAGCCCGACGAAAAACTCGCTGATTCCCATCGATTGCGTCACCGGTCGCACGGCCCCCACCAGCACGTCCCCTTCCAGTGCCACCAGCACAGTTGCTACACCCAGCCAGATCAGGCTGAGCCGGACCGACCACTCAGGGCCTTCTTCCCCTTCGACCA
>JANWJD010000086.1 GCA_025449555.1 Chloroflexota bacterium
CCGGCCCTACCGGAGGCGTCCGGCCCTATTGGAGAGTGGCCGTCCCAGCCGAAGATGTGCGGGGATGCACTGCGTGGCAGGGCCATGGCATACCATGCGGCGTGCTCATGGCCTGGAGTCCATGGATGAACGTGAGGTAGGCCGAATGCGATCTACACGCAGTTCGCCGGGAGGCGCTTCAGCA
Source organism: Chloroflexota bacterium (assembly GCA_025449555.1). Taxonomy (GTDB): domain Bacteria; phylum Chloroflexota; class UBA5177; order UBA5177; family UBA5177; genus JANWJD01. Next base: position 185 of record JANWJD010000086.1, read on the forward strand.
CCCGAATGCGGGTCGCCGTGGTGGTGCCATCGGCGTTTTTGGTGCCTGTCACGAGGATGATGTGGCCGCCGGCGGCTATGTTGGTGAACGACGCGCTCTGCGCGACCCCCGTCACATACATGGTGGTGGGAGTCGTGACGATGGTCCGCGTGGCGCCTGTGGCATCCGTAGCAGAGATGGTCGCACCGGCCACCGCGGTGACGGTCAGTGCGCGGCAGGCGCCCGTTGCGCCGGAGCCGCCCGCCGCCCTGGATGGCGCCGGGGCGATGAGCGTGGTTTGGGGCGTGGTCGACAGGATCATGGGTGCGCGTGCCTTCTGTTTGAAGTCGAAATCGCTCAATAGGTTGCCCAGTGCCTTGAGGTTTTCCCGGACGTCTGGTCGGGAGTCGGGTCTGCCGTCGGTGGCGGGATCGAGGCGTTGTCCTTTCAGGAAGGCGTCCTCGATGAATTTGAGATAGGCGTCATGGCTGAGCGTTTGATGATCGATGTACCCTTTGCGGGCATAGGGGCTGATAACGATGCCGGGCACACGGAGTCCATAGCCGTTGGCGTCCACCATCCTGGGGTTGACGTGATCGTAGAAACCACCCCAATCATCCCAGGTCAGGAAGATGGCACTGCTGCTCCAGTCCTTGCTCCTCATGATGGTGTTTACCAGGTTGGTCACATAGCTCTGCCCCTGGCTCACCAGTCCCGGTGGATGCTCACTATCGGCAATCTGGGGAACGATCCAGGAGACGGCAGGCAATTTTCCTGCGTTGGCGGCGGTGAAGAAGTTGGAAAGGTTCTGGACGTTGTTGGTCTGATTGTCGGCGTGGACGTCTGAGAAGCCGGGCAGCACGTCCCAGATGTAGGGAACACCGGGGGCAGTTCCGCCGTAGCCAACACCGGACGTCCCGTTGTCGAGGTAATACCCCCAGCTCACGTGGTGTTTGTTCAGCGGATAGGTGATATCGGTCCAGGCGTACGGCGTCGATCCTGGTGTGGTCCACCACGGCACGCCTGCCAGCGAACTCCGGCAACTGGTGGGATCGGTGGTATCGGCGCATGAAGCGGTCCAGCCGGAAACCATTGCGAGATGCTGCGGCAAGCTCCAGCTCGCCACGTTCTCGAACATGTGGTCGTGCAGCACGAAGTTTTTCGCATACGACCAGTAATTGGGGATATCGCTTCCGTTGTGATACCCCATGACATCGGTCACCGCCCCATTGGTGCGATTGACGCAGACCGGATTCGTGGGATCGGCGCACCCCTTCTTGCCGGTCAAAGCCGTGGAGACGAAACCGTTCATTGCGCCGTCGTTGACATCTGACGTGACGCTGCCGGCGACGTGTGGCCCGCCTCCGTTTCGATCCTGATGGTTCAGGAACGGTTTTACGCAGGTATTCGTTTGCGGATCGGGGGAGCAGACGGCCGGCACGCCGTTGCTCATTGGTATCCCGTCGGCATGAGGGAAGGTGCCGAAGTACGAATCGAAGGAGCGGTTCTCCTGCATGATGATGATCACATGTTTGATCTTGCTGATCCCGCTACTGGAGGCCAGTTCCGGATCATGCTTGGCGCTGTAGGGCGAACTCGCCTGCGTGTAGCTATAGCCGGCCAGGCCGATACACAGTACCGAACAGAGCGCCGCCAATGCACTGATCCGCTTCATTGCAGTCCTTCCCCCGGTGAAGTGCGTGTGAGGCGTTCACACGTTTCTCTCACTGTAGGGATGAGAGCTTAGCGAGCGGTTGCCGAAGGGTTACGAATGACTGAACTTTTGTCGCACTCAGCGCGCGTGCGAGAGCTGCTCCGCTTTCGGTGCGATCGGCAAACCGGGATACGTTTCACCTGTGAGCTCGATCTGGATGCCTTGCGCTTCCAGCCAGCGCTCCGCGTCCATCGCGGCTTTTGCTCCCTCGCCGGCCGCGGTCACAGCCTGGCGGTAGCGGTGATCCCGCACGTCACCGGCGACGAAGATGCCGTCAATGGCGGTTGCGGTGCTTTCCCCGTCCACTCCCAATGCGTAGCCACGCTCGTCCAGCGGCACCTGTCCCTTAAAGATGTCGGTGTTCGGATGGTGGCCAATGGCCACAAATACGGCATCCGTGGGGAACTCATCGACGGCTCCGGTCCGAACGTTTCGAATCTTCAACCCGGTCACCTTTGAGACTTTGGTCTCGGGGTCGGTGGTACCCAGCACTTCATCGACGACCGTGTCGAGAATGAACCGGATCTTGGGATTGGCGCGCGCGCGCTGCTGCATCGCTTTGCTGGCGCGCAGCGTATTACGACGGTGAATGACGGTCAGTTCGCTGGCAAAGCGCGAGAGGAAGATCGCTTCCTCCATGGCGACGTCTCCGCCGCCGACCACGACGATGCGCCGGCCGCGGAAGAAGAAGCCATCGCAGGTAGCACAACTCGATACGCCGTAGCCCCGGTACTCATTTTCCCCGGTCACCTCGAGCCACTTGGCGGAGGCACCGGTTGCTACGATTACCGACTCCGCATGCTCCACCTCGTCCTCCGAGGTCACGGCAAACGGACGCCGTGAGAAATCGACCGACGTGACATCGCGATCTCGCATTTCGGCGCCGAAGCGCTCGGCCTGGGCCCGCATGTCGGCCATCAGGGTCGGGCCGATGATGCCGTCGGAAAATCCGGGATAGTTCTCGACATCCGTGGTGAGCATAAGCTGTCCCCCGTGTTGGTATCCTGCGTACACGAGGGGCCGAAGATTGGCACGTGCCGCGTAGAGTGCGGCGGTGTAACCGGAGGGGCCGGAACCGATAATGATGACGTTCCGGGTCGGATTGGAAGAATCGATTGACATGGTAGTGAGCCGCCTCTAAGCCGGCTGGAGTGGACGAAGGGACCTGCCCATATTCGACAGTTCATCCCTAAACTTTCATCAACCCTATTATTACCCGAATGGACGTTGAATGGCAAGTTTGGAGGTGCCGAGGGCGCGACGAACGCACCGGTGAAATGATCCGCCATTGCGATTTTCCTCGAGCCCGCGTATAAAGGGACTTGAAGAGAAGGAGGTTCACGATGTGGGCACAGATTATCAAGTCACGCTTGAAGCCGAATGCGGAACCGGAAATGATGAAGCTCATGGAGGAGATCGAAGGGGAGACTACACGGTCTCCGTTCGTCGGTAGTATCGTCCTCCAGAATCAGAATGATCCAAGCGAGTACCACACCGTCGTCATCTTCGAAAGCGAAGAGGCGGCTCGTGCCAATGAGAACACCCCGGAGCAGCAGGATCGCGTACAGAGAATCCAGGCAATGTATGAGGGACAACCCGAGTTTGTGGACTGCCGCGTCGTTCGCGATTCGCGCCGCTAACGCAGCATGCGTGGGGAGCCGGCGCTGGTCGCCGGCTCCATCACAGTTCGCGTACAACAGAGTTTGCGTGACATGGTAGAGCGGCGCATGGCAGAAGCGAGTTTTCTGCGAAAGTTCGACCATGACAGAAACCGAATCGGATCTCCCTCGGGACGACGATGCCGCACGAATCCGCACCTTTCTCATCGCGGATGTGCGGGGATACACCCGCTTCACGCTTGAGCAGGGTGATGAAGCGGCCGCACGATTAGCGGGTAGATTTGCTGTCCTGTGCCGCGACATTGTCGCTTCACACGAGGGCGCCGTGACCGAGTTGCGTGGCGATGAAGCTCTTGCCGTTTTCACTTCCGCCCGCCAGGCCATGCGTGCCGCAGTCGCACTCCAGGCCGGCTTTGAGGAGGAGATGTCGACCGATCCCTCGCTGCCGCTGCGAGTGGGAATAGGGCTCGATGCGGGCGAGGCGATCCAGGTAGAGGGCGGATTTCGGGGAGCGGCGCTCAATCTGGCGGCCAGGTTGTGTAGCTTGGCCGGCCCGGGCGAGGTGCTGGCCAGTGAGGCTCTGCTGCACCTCGCACGCCGCACGGATGGTATCACGCATGAGGAGCGCGGATATGTGACCGTCAAGGGGTTCGCTGCACCGGTACAGATTGTGCGGGTTCTGCCGGCATCCGATGCGATTCGTACCACGTCCGAGCCGCCAGACGACAGTCCACCCGAACAAACGCTCCCCATCGGCGGGTTTCTGGGCGCACTTCCGCCCGAGCCCATGGTCGATCGGCGTCAGGACCTCGCGAGCTGCCTGCAGGCGTTGCAAGCGGTCGAGTCGGGTCACGGCAGAACGCTGCTACTGGTGGGGGAACCGGGTATCGGCAAGACGCGACTGGCTCAGGAACTGACCATCGACGCACGCAACCGCGGATTCGTGATTGCGGTCGGCGCATGCTTCGAGGCACGAGAGTCGACCGCATTCTTCCCTTTTCTCGACATCGTCGGTACGCTGTATGAATTTGCTCCGGCGAGCCTCCGTGCCCGCGTGCCGACCCACTACCCGGTGCTCCATCAACTGCTGCCGGCGACTGGAGTCTCCCTATCGCCGGCGTCCATGGAAGGTCGAGACGATCTGGAACGGGTGGCTCGTCCGCTCGCTTCATTTCTCGAGGAGTTCTCCCAGCATCGTGCCCTCGCCATCTTCGTGGAAGACCTCCACTGGTCGGACTCTTCCAGCCTGGACCTCCTCCTGCACCTGTCACGCACCACCCGCAATCACCGCATTCTTCTCGTCGGGACGTATCGAGAAGCCGAGATAGGACGGCACCACGGGCTGGAGGGTGTGCTGCGTGAACTGACGCGCGCCGATCTCGTCGAGCGGGTGGCGGTTCACCGGCTCGACGAACAGGCCACCGTCGAGCTGATTACCTCGTCATTGCAGGATGATGTTTCGAGCGAGTTTACCTCGCTGCTGTACGGTCGCACGGAGGGCAATCCCTTCTTTCTCCGGCAGGTACTGAGGATGCTGGCGGAAGGCCGGGACTCCTCAGGGCCGGCTGGTCGCTGGGACGAGGAGGCGATCGCAACCATCGACGTGCCCGAAAGCATCCGCAGCATGATCGGACAGCGCGTGAGCGGGATATCTTCAGCCGCTCAGGAGGTGCTGTACGAAGCCAGCATTCTCGGGCAATCCGTGCGCTTCGACGATCTCTTGCAGATGACGGGGCGCGCGGAACCGGAACTCGAGCAGGCGCTCGATCAGGCAGTGCAGGCAGCCTTGCTCTACACGCAGGATGGAGAACAGTATCGATTCGACCACGCGCTCACGCAGCAATCACTCCATGCGGAGATTCCGTTGCGCCGACAACGCAGGCTCCACATGGCAGCGGCAACCGCGCTTGAAAATCTTCCCGAGTCGAAGCGATCGCGGCGGGTATCAGAGCTGGCCTGGCACTTCCTGCATGGTAACGACACAGGCAAGGCGCTCAGCTACGCGCTGTTGGCAGGCGACGCATTGGCCGAGCAGTACGCGCAGGGAGACGCGGAGAAACAGTACCGTACCGCGATCGACCTCGCCGAGGAGCTGGGCGAGCGTCCTCGCTGGGCGGAGGCCATGGAAAAACTGGGCTGGGCGTTTCGCAGTATGGGGCGATATGACGACGCGCTGGCCGCCCTGGATCAAGCTGCAGCAACCTACAGCGAGTTGGGCGACACCGAATCAGAACTCCGAGCCATGGTACGCATCGGGCGGACTCACTGGCTGGCGGGATCAGTCATCGACGGTATTAACCGGCTAGAGCCCGTGTTGACGACCTACCGGAGCACGGCACACGTCCAGCAGCTAGCGGAGCTCCACATGGTGCTGGGTTATCTATATTTTCCGGCCGGTCGATACGATGACGAACTCGCGGTGACGACCACGGCGGCAGAGATCGCACGCGATTGCGCTGTCTACGATGTCCTCGCACACGCTGAGCTTATGCGGGGAGTCGCGCTGCTCATGCTCGCGCGACCGCGCGAGGGCCTTCGGACCGTGCTGGACGCCCTACCGTGGGCCCAGCAAACCAGCGACCTGGAAGCAGAGGCGCATCTGAGCTACAACGCGGCGATCATGCAGCGCATTCTGGGACAAATCGCACCGGCACGGGATATGTGCGAGCGGACGCTCGCCATTGGCCGTCGCATGGAGGATCCCTTCATGACGGGAGTGGCCCTGCATGGAATGGGCATGGTCGACTCGGACCTGGGCCGTTGGGATGAAGCAATCGCATTCTTCTTGAACTCGGATTCGATTCTCCGTCCGCTCGATTCGTGGCACTCAGCATATCCGCTGTGCGGACTCGGCGTACTCTTTATGTCGCGTGGCGAATTCGACGAGGGGAAGCGGTACCTGGATGAGGCCGAAGGCATCGGCGCACGCAGCGGAGACCGGCAGGTACTGCGGGTGGTTGAAGAGAGCCGCGCGGAATACGACCTGATGGAAGGACGGCACATGGCGGCCGGCGCGCGCCTCGAATCGTTCCTCGATCGACCGGAACTCGTCGAGGTCGACATAGTCGCCATGACTCCACTGCTTGCTCTCCTCGCCTGGGCTCGGCTGGAGGCCGGCGAAACACGCGAGGCGCTGGAGAGTGCGCAGCAGGCGGTCGAGCTGGCGCGCCAATCGGAAACGGAGTACGCCCTGAGTGGGGCTCTACGGATCCTGGGAAGAGTACAGGACCGGCTGAACGAATACGCCGAAGCAACACGAACCTTCCACGAGGCGATCTCGCTCGCGTCCACGGCACCGTACCGATTCGAGCTCGGGCGCATCCACCTGGAGTGGGGATGCACCTCGACAGCCGACGACGAGCGTGCCCGTCATCTCACCGCGGCGGTCCAAATTTTTCGGGAGCTGAGGGCTCAGCCCTACTTCGTGCGCGCCGAGCGGGTGCTGCGTCTCAGCGCGTCCGACTGGATCGACGCGAGTCCACCTCGCTGACCCGATAGGTGCTCAGTGCGCCGACAGACCGGCGGGACGAATGATCGAGCCGGCTGCGACCGGTTGACCCGCGTCGTCGCGGACGCGCACGAAGGTCGACTCCATCTGAACGACCACACCGTTCTGGTGTATGAGAGGAATGACGCCGAATGGCTCGTCAACCCGGTCTTCGCCCCGCTCAAACCAGCGATTGAATGCTTTCCAGTGCCGCGGGCGGCAGGCTTCCGGCAGGATGAGGTCAAGGGACTGCCCAATGGCCTCATCTGCTTTGTAGCCGAGAAACTGCTCGGCTCCCCCATTCCATATCCGGATCACGCCATCTCGGTCGGCACACACCACGCCGTCGACGCATTGAGCCACGATCCAGGTACACATCTGCCCGAAGGAAGCCTGCGTCGTGGAGGAATTTTCCGCGGGATCAAGCGAGTTCACTCCCGATGACTCGGTCATGGTAAAGGCATTGTATGTACATCGGTGATACTCGTCAACTCGGTGCATGGGCATCGCCGCGCAGAGTCGTCGTTCGGGCAGTGGCAGCACGGTTGAAGCTGAGACGCCATCGGCGGCATGCGCGCTCCCCGTCTCAGGGCGTATCATAGGTCAGTATTGTCAACTCGCTCATCCCCGTCACTGTATCCGAACCGGTGCGGACCTGCGTGAAAGGCGGCGTGCCGGTATCTGCCGCTCGGGGCGAGCGGCGCGGCGGTGACCGGGCGGTCACGAGCGCACCGGAACACAGAAGGGAAGGTTTCTGATGGCGACTTCACCTACAGCTCACACCGAGCAACGCGCGGAGGATTTCCGCAATTACAACGAAGCTCCTCGCCGGGTGAAGGAGTTCTACGAGCTGAACCACGAAAAGCAGACGCTGGCGTTTGTGCTCGAAATGAAAGCGACGTATACCGAGCCGTCGAAGCGCGTCAACGTCAAGCCGATGTGGGATATGCTCCACCATCTGACGAACCTGGTGGACGATAGTGATCCTGATACGTCGTTCACCCAAATGGACCACGCCATGCAAACCGCGGAGCGCATTCGGGCAGATGGCCACCCGGACTGGATGGTTGCCACGGGTTTCGTGCACGACGCCGGCAAGGCACTCGCCATGGATCACGGTGTGCCGCAGTGGGCGGTGGTGGGTGACACGTTCCCGGTCGGCTGTGCATTTTCCGACAGGATCGTCTACCCGGAGCTGTTCAAGCACAATCCCGATTACAACCATCCGGTGTACAGCACCCCAAACGGGATCTACCAGGAGCACTGTGGACTCGACAATGTCCACCTCTCGTTTGGGCACGACGAGTTTCTGTATCACGTGGTCAAAGATGATTCGCTTCTGCCGGAGGCAGCGCTGGCGATGATTCGCTATCACTCGTTCTACGCCTGGCACCGCGACGGCGCGTACCAGAACCTGACGAATGAGAAGGACGCGGAGATGTTGCCCTGGGTCCACCTCTTCAACCCGTACGACCTGTACTCCAAGAGTGATGCTCGTCCGGATGTCGCGGCCCTCGAGCCGTTCTACCGCGAGCTGGTGGAAAAGTTCTTCCCACAGCCGCTGCGCTGGTAAGGCGTACCAGGGGGCGGCCGACCAAAGAGAGTGGATGCCGCCTCCCACGTGGCCATAGGAGCGAAGGCAGAGGGGCGCGGGGGCCGCGGGCCCAGCCTACCGGGCGGCGGTGGAGTGGAGATGCGGTGAGGGAGGCGGGCCACTGCGGCCTGGTGGCCGCGGGCCGGCCCTACCGGATCGTAACAGGCGGCCTTACCGGATCGTAACGGGCGGCCCTACCGGATCGTAACGGCGGCATCACGCCGGGCGGCATCGCACCTGGTGGGCGCGGGGCCGGCCCCATGACCGTGTGCGTGATTGATGGTCAGGCGACGTGACCGTGCACCAGATCGTCCATGTCGGGTGGTATGGTTGCCAGCTCATCCCAGAGCTCGGCAGGAAGGGGCGCGAGGGCCAAGTCGACCGTCTCGGCGACGAGCTGGGGTGCGCCCATTCCTACGATCGTCGAGGTGACGCGGGAATCGCGCAGCGAAAACTGCAGGGCGGCAGCCGCCAGCGGAACGCCGTACTTCGTGCAGATACGCTGGATGGCACGTGCCCGACGCAACACAGCTGGATCGGCCTGTTCGTAGGCATAGCGAGCGTAGACGTCGGGACCCTGAGCTAGCATCCCTCCTCCGTACGGCGCAGCATTGACCGCCGCCACGCCGTGGCGAGCGCAGGCATCCCAGAAGGGAGCGGCCGCGGTGTTCAAGAGAGTGAAGCGATTGTGCGAAATCGCGACCTCGAACTCGCCGGTCGCCACGTATTTCATCATGAGTTCAATGGGTCCACCCGCCACCCCCACGTGCTCGATTACTCCTTCGTCGCGGAAACGACGAAGCACGTCGACCGGGCCGCCCCGCGCCATGACGGCCTCGAATGATGAGAACTCCGGATCGTGGAGGTAGACGAGCTGGAGGTGATCGAGGCCCAGGAGCCGCAGGCTGCGCTCAACACTGCGGCGAATCTGGTCACCGCTGAAGTCGCCGGTCTGCAGATTTCGGTCTGCTTTGGTGGCCAGAACGAATCCGGCCGGCAGGTCGCCCCTTTCACGCAGCACCACACCCAGGCGCCGTTCGCTTTCCCCATCCCCGTACGAGGCGGCAGTGTCCAGGAAGGTGATCGGGCCGTCGAGGATAGTGCGAATGGTCTCGAAGGCACGTTCCTCGCCGACGGAATAGGTAAATGCCTCCGGCATGTCGCCCAGGGGGGCGCATCCGACGCAGAGGGCTCCCACCATCAGATCGGTGGCGCCCAGCGCACGCGGCTGCAACGGTGACGGGGTGGGGGTTTCCATCTGTACTCCGTGCAAACAGGTGCAGACGTCGAATGAACCCGGTCAGGCCGGTGGCAGCCCTGCCACGTGCTCCCCAATCGCGCCGGTCATCAAGCTCACCGCCTGCTCCATGCTGGCACCGGGCAGGAGCGTCCCCACGCGGCGTCCGTTACGCAACACAATCATGCGATCGGCAACTTCGAACACATGGGGCATGTTGTGGCTGATGAAGATGACGGACGCGCCATGGGACCGAATCTCCTGCATGAGCTGCAGCACCATGCCGGACTGAGCCACGCCCAGGGCAGCGGTGGGTTCATCCAGAATGACGATGTCCTTGCCCCAGAGGACGGTACGAGCCACGGCCACTGATTGGCGCTGGCCGCCGGAGAGCGTGTCCACGGTCTGTCGAGCCGAATTGAGCCTCACGCGCAGCCCCTTGAGATGCTCTTCGGCCTGCTGCCGCATGGCGCGACGGTTGACAAAGCCGAGTAGACCCAGCGGGCCAGACATCAGAAGCTCACGCCCGAGAAAGAGATTCGATGCCACGTCGAGGTCAGGCGCCAGAGCGAGATCCTGGTACACCGTCTCGATTCCACTCTCGCGAGCATCGCGTGGACCATGGAACTCCACCTCCCGCCCATGGAGCTTGATGGTCCCGGTGTCCGGCCTGACTGCGCCCGACAGGATCTTGATCAGGGTCGATTTGCCGGCTCCGTTGTCTCCCAGGAGGGCGACTATCTCAGCCGGATAGGCCTCGAAATCCACGTTTTCCAGGGCGGATACACTCCCGTAGCGCTTCCCAATGCCCAGGGCCTCCAGTACGGGCTCGTCCTGTGATTGCCGCGCGGCTACCATGCGATTCCCCTACTGCGCCAGACGCCGCTTGCGCCACTGGTCGACCCAGACAACGGCGATGAGGAGGACACCTTCGACCACACGAGAGAAGAAGGCGTCGACGTTGAGCAGATTGATCCCATTCGCGATCATGTTGACCAAGAGCACGCCCATGAAGGTACCGAGGATCGTACCGCGCGCGCCGAACAAGCTGGCCCCGCCCAGGACCGCCGCCGAGATGGCATCGAGCTCGTAACCGGTGCCGGCATTCGGGTCTCCCAGACTGAGGCGCGACGTGAGCAGAATACCGGCGATGGCCGCGCATAAACCGCTGATCGTATAGACGATGAGTGTGGTTGAGCGGACTTTGATACCGGCGAGCCGGGAACCCTCGTAGTTACTACCCAGGGCATAGATATGCCGCCCGAGTCGCGTGAAGTGCAAGAGCACACCGGCGACGATGCAGACCCCGGCCAGTACCAGGAAGAGGTTTGGAATGCCGAACGTCAAATTAATACCGAAATCCGTGAATCCGGATGGGTTGAAGGTTATGTCCAGACCGCCTCCCATCATCTCGGTGATACCTCGGAGGATCGAGAGCATGCCGAGCGTGACGATAAAGGGCGGAAGTTTCTGTGTATCGATCAGGATTCCGTTGAACATGCCGATACCGGCGCCCAGCAACAGCGGCGTGGCGAGCGCCAGGAGCAACGGCCAGCCATGTGCCAGCTCGAGCGCGCAGACGATCGCCGTGATGCCGAGGACCGACCCCACCGAGAGATCGATGCCGGCCGTGATAATCACGAACGTCTCGCCGACCGCGATGATGCCGAAGACGGCCATCTGCCGTCCGATGTTCTGGAGGTTATCGACGCTCAAGAAAACGGGTGAGCGGATGGCGAAGTACGCACCCAGGACCAATATGATGCCGAGCAAGCCCAGCCGCAATACCAGATCCCAACGGCCGGCGACGAGCGCGACAGCTTTCTGGGCTGCGGTTCCCGGAGGTGGGGCGACTACCGCGGTGGGAGCAGGTTGAGGTTCAGCCACGATGCGAATCCTTCCCGGAGAGCGCAGTCGATGCCGGGCACGTCGGGCCTTGCGAGCCCTCCGTGCCCGGCATTATACGATCCCTCTCTGGTTAGAAACCTATCTGACGCTTAGCCACCGGGTTAAGCAGTCCCTGGATGAGAGGGCTGTTGACGTTGGCGGGAGTGGCAACAGTCACGCCCGTGTTATCGAATTTGGGGACGTTCAGCCCGGCGGATGCCAGGATGCCGTAGCCCACGCCTCCAAAGCCCATCTGGTACGGGTCCTGCAGAATCGTGCCATCGAGGGTATGATTCCGCAGAGCCGTAACTTCCTGAGCGGTATTGTCGAAGCCCACCAGCGACACTTTGTGGTGGTTAACCCGACGTTCCTGGAACGCCTTCTCGGCGCCCTGCAGGGTCTGCAGATTGTCGCCCCAGTAGCCGACGAGCTTGGGGAACGCAGTCAGGGTGTCGGCGGCGACGCTCAGTGGCTTGCCGGCCGGATTCGGATCACCACCGGCATCTTTGTGGGCGACGATTTGAATCCCCGGGAACTGATGGATGCACTGCACGAAACCCGCATCGCGCTGGGTCAATGAGCCGGCGCCTGACTGGAAGGTGGCGTACGCCACCTGTCCCCTGGCTGCCCCGGTCTTCGCCTTGATAGCCCGGGCGAGAGCCTGAGCAGCCAGACAGCCTCCCAGGTGATTGTCGGTCGCCAGGAACGAGGTGATGTTGGGCGTGGTCACCGCCGAGTCAATAGCGATGACTTTGATCCCCGCCTGGAACGCTTTCGTGATGACCGGGTTGAGGGCGGAGGCCGAGGTCGAGGCGATCACCAGAAAATCCGGATGCTTGGCGATGGCATCTTCCACCAACGTGATCTCGGCATTGATGTCGGCCTCGGAAGGACCACCGACGTACCCAAGACTCTGAACGCCGAACTGTCGCGCAGCTTTGCGAGCCGCGGCAAAGACGATCTGCCAGTACGGGGAGTTCGTCGTCTTGACGATAACTTCCATCTTGAGCGCGTGGATCGAACGGGCGGAGTGCGTCCGTGCGACATTCTGTGCTGCTACGGGACTGGTATGCGATGAGACCGCGATGGACGACGCGAGAACCGTCCCCAGTATCACGAGGAATACGGGGATTCTTCGGACATGACGTGCCATTGACACTTACCTCCATTACACAGTGCGGCCCCATGAGGGCCGTCGCAGCTTTGATGATCCACGCGGACGACGCGTACAGAGTGGTATCTGCCCGGGCCGGGAGGCTACTGCTCACCTCCGCACAGCCCCGTCATCCCATCCGTGGCCCAGAACTCCTGCTTTCCTCCACCTCCATCACTCTGTTGTTGCTCCTACCGAGCCCGTCGCAGACTCGGGCGGACGTTGCCTCTTCTGCTCGTCTGCCGGATGCTGAGATTCGGCTTGCATGCCAAACAAATCCATCAGAACCCGGATCCTTGCATTCACGATATGTTGCTCCAACAACGCCTCGGCCCGTGCCGTATCGCCCGCGGCGAGTGCGTGCAAAATGTCTTCGTGCTCATCGGCCGCGGCTTCGTTGCGTTCGGGATACGAGGTATCCCAGTACTGAAAGAGCGTTTGTTGACTTCGAAGGCCGGCCAGCAGTCGGATCAGTAGGCCGTTACCCGAGCTCTGAATCAACAGATTATGCAGTTTGAGGTCGGCCTCCAGATGAAGCAGCACGGAGTGATCGTCTCGCTCCAGCCGAAGGGCTGCTCGCACTCGATGCAAAATCTCGAGCTGTTCTTGAATTTGTTCCTGAGTGAGATGCGGAGCCGACAGACGGAGCGCCAGCGCTTCAAGTACGGCACGGACCTGGTAAATCTCGATCACGTCGTTGGCCGTGAAGGCGCGCACGGAGAAGCCCCGGCGCGCGTCCAGCCGGATCAGATCTTCCTGTGCCAGGCGGTGCAGAGCCTGACGCACTGGAGTCCGGCTCATGCCAAATTGTGAGGCGAGCTCGGTATCGGTCAGACGATCGCCCGGCTGTCGTTCCCCTCTGATGAGCTGCCGCCAGATCATTTCGTAGGCATGATCGACCGCCGTGGGGATCGCTGCACGTTCTCCGACCCGCAGGAGTTCAAAAAACACAGCGTGCAAGTCGTCCACGGTGTTGACTGCGGGCGACGCCATCGAGTTCCTCATGCTTTACAAAGACACCCTGGCCGTGTATTTTGTATTCAGTATTCTCTATGGAAGTGATTCTACTGGTACGTGGTCATCCTGTCAACCGGAAGCTCGGCGACCATTGTGCGTCACCGCGGCTGGTTCAGGCGCGAGCCGTCTTCACCGGGCGTCCTGGGGATGTCCATGACTGAGGAAGCCGCGCTCGACCTCACGTGGCTCAGGCAGGAAAGTAGTCTGGCCGTCGATTACCCCGACTCGTTCGTGGCGGTGGGGCGCAGCTATATGTGGCTGGAGCGAGTGGGCGCGGAAACGCGGTTGGCCGTGTTGACTCCGTCGGATGCGAGTAGCCCGGACGGATTCCACGGTAGTAGGGCGGGAGAGGTCCTGGGACAGTACTCTCTTCTGCTGTGTCCACGCGACGCCGACAACGCCGTGAATTTGAGGAAGACGATTCCATCGCTCTCCCCGGTCCCATTGGGCCTCAGCACCAGTGCCGGCTTCGGCGATCGGCTGGGGCTCGCGACTCCCGGCCACATACGTGCCCTGCGACGGGTAACCGAACTCGCCACTGACGGTCGCATCGCGCCGATCTTCGCTCAGCAGTCGATTCGCGAGATGGATCGACCGGGGAGAGCCGCACGCGACGTGCTGGACGATGCGACCTGGGGAGCGTTCCAGGCAGGCTGGCACGAGCCCGTGGGCGCAGACGCCGATCATCTCAAGACCCGAGGCGATATCGATCGGACGGCGGAGTGCGGCTACAGTCTCTATACCATCGATCCGGGAGCATTCGTCAACGACGCGGCGGATACTGCCCAGCCGGCTGCAATCCGACAGGCATTGGAAGCGCTACCCTGGCAGGATCTAGCGACCGACCTGTCCGACCTCAGGCGGCGCTACGCCGGGCGCCGGCTGGAGCTCGACGACCGATCCATCACGATCGACGACGAGGCACTGGCACGCGCCGCAGTCAAGTACGGAGGGGCCATCGCGCACGTGCGGCAGATGTATCGTCATCTGCGGTCGATCGGCCTACCGTTCGAGCTGGAAGTGTCGGTGGACGAAACGGCAACCCCGACGTCACACGTGGAACATGCCTACATCGCCGGTGAACTCACGCGTCTGGGCGTGCGGTGGATCAGCCTGGCACCACGCTTTGTCGGCTCCTTTGAAAAGGGGGTCGACTACCTCGGCAGTCTCGATACGCTGCGCGCGGATCTGGCGGGCCATGCCGCGATTGCTCGCTCCTTTGGCCCCTACAAACTCAGCCTCCACTCCGGTTCGGATAAGTTTCTGGTCTACCCGCTGATCCAGGAAGCTACCAATGGACTGGTCCACCTGAAGACGGCCGGCACGAGCTACCTCGAGGCGTTGCGGGTCGTCGCGCGGGTCGATCCCATCCTGTTCCGAGAAGTTCTGTCGTTTGCACGAAATCATTACGAACGAGACCGAGCAACCTATCACGTCTCGGCGAGCGTGAGCAACGTTCCGGGAGCCGCATCTCTGCGTGACGAGGATCTGGAAGGTCTGCTCAACGACTTCGACACTCGTCAGGTGTTGCATGTCACCTTCGGCTCGGCGCTGGGAGTGTTCCGGACCAGGCTCATGCCGTTGCTCAAGACGCACGAAGACGCGTATGCCGGCGCACTGGAGCGACACTTTGTGCGACACCTTGCGCCGTTCGCGGTGACGGCGCGAGATGTCGCACCGGTGAACTCGACGTGACCACGCGCAAGGTAGTGCTGGAACGGCCTGGATTGCTGCGGCTGGCCGACGGGGTGGAAGAGAGCGCCGCCGCAGGCGAGGCCCTGGTGCGCTTCCGGACCGCCGGTATCTGCGGCTCCGATCTGTCGGCCTATCGCGGCACATCGCCCTTGGTGAGTTATCCGCGCGTCTTGGGGCATGAAGTGCTGGTCGACGTCCTGCAGGCGAGCGACTGCCCGACACTTGAAGGGCAGAGGGCGGTCCTGGATCCGATGATCCCGTGCGGATACTGCCGTGCCTGCCGGGCCGGTCGTCCGAACTGTTGTGTGCGGCTGCAGGTGATGGGCGTACACGTCGACGGTGGGTTACGCGAGACATTTGCCGTCAACCTCCGACATCTGTACCCGGTACCGGAGGGGATGCCGGATGATGTGGCCGTGCTGGCCGAGCCGTTGACCGTCGCATATCATGCGGTGCAGCGCTCGGCGATCGCGGCCGGGGGGATCGCCGTCGTGTTCGGAGCAGGCGCGATCGGGCTCTTGATCGCGCGGCTCCTGGTCGGAGCCCGTGGCTGCCGCGCGTTTGTGGTCGATGTCGACGCCGATCGTCTGAGCATGGCAGAGGGCCTGGGAGCGATCCCGCTCCAGGGCGATGAGGCAGCGCTCACGCGTGCGGTGACCGATGCAACAGACGGCGACATGGCGGACGTCGTGTTCGAAGCCAGCGGAAACCCGGTTGCCACGAGGACCGCCACGGCGCTCGCCGGTCATGGAACGAACCTGGTGCTGGTCGGCTGGAACCGAGGGCCGATCGAGGTGGATACGGTGACATTGATGCGCAAGGAGTTGACGGTGCTGGGCTCACGCAATAGTGTGAATGCCTTCCCGGCCGTGCTCCGCTTGCTGGCCGATGGGCTGGTCGACCCGTCCCATCTGATTACGCACCACTTCGCGTTCGACGATGCGGCATCAGCCCTCGACGTACTCGACCGAAATCAGGGCACGGCACTGAAAATCGTCATCACCAACGGGCGGAGGTAAACGATGATTCCGGTGGGAGGGTGCGGCGGGATCGCAGCATGATGGTGCCGGGACGTAGCCTCACCATCATTGATGCCGTCACGCGCGACATCCGGTTCCCGACTTCGACCACACTACTGGGATCGGATGCCATGAACGTGGCACCCGATTACTCAGCCGCGTATGTGGTGTTGGTGACGGATCACCCCGGGGTTGAAGGGCACGGTTTGACCTTCACCATCGGTCGCGGCAACGAGGTGTGTGTGGCCGCCGTGAATGCTCTCAAGCCGCTGGTGGTTGGTCGTACGCTGGAGTCGATCACATCTGACATGGCCGGCTTCTGGCGTGCCGTCACCGGGGACAGTCAGTTGCGCTGGCTGGGCCCGGAAAAGGGCGTGATCCATCTCGCCACGGCAGCCATGGTCAATGCCGTCTGGGATCTGTACGCGAAGGTCGAGGGCAAACCGCTCTGGAAGCTCCTGGCCGATATGTCTCCGCACGAACTGGTTTCGTGTGTCGACTTCCGCTACATCACTGACGTGTTGACGCCGGATGAGGCGATCGACCTGCTACAGCGTCATGCCCCCACGAAGCCGGAACGGGCAGCGTACCTCCAGGCGCACGGATACCCGACGTATACCACCTCGGCCGGTTGGCTGGGTTACTCGGATGAAAAATTACGGGCCCTCTGCCGGCAGCTACTGGCAGCGGGATGGGAGCATTTCAAGATGAAGGTGGGGGCCGATCTGGGTGACGATCTGCGCCGCGCCACGATCATTCGGGAGGAGATTGGCCCGGAGCGGCGCCTCATGATGGACGCCAACCAGGTGTGGGACGTGAGTGAAGCTATCGCGTCGACGGAGATGCTCGCTCGATTCGATCCATGGTGGATGGAGGAGCCGACCAGTCCCGATGATGTTTTGGGCCACGCCACGATCGCGCGTGCCGTCGCCCCGATTCGGGTAGCTACCGGCGAGCACGTTCAGAACAGGGTGATCTTCAAACAACTGCTGCAATCAGAGGCCATCGGCTTCTGCCAGATCGATGCCTGCCGGTTGGGGGGCGTGAACGAAGTGCTGGCGGTGCTTCTCATGGCGGCCAAATTTGGCGTGCCGGTCTGCCCACACGCCGGGGGGGTGGGGCTGAACGAATACGTCCAACACCTCTCGATCTTCGACTACACCGCGGTCAGCGGGTCACTCGAGGACCGGGTTATCGAGTATGTCGATGGGTTGCACGAACATTTCTTCACACCGCCGGTGATACGAGCAGGGAGAAACATGCCGCCGGAGGCGCCTGGATACAGTGTTACGATGCGTCCCACGTCGCTGGATACGTACGAATTCCCCCACGGCACGGCATGGCGATAACCTGCAGTGTTTGTCGAGATGCACGATACATGCGGCTGATCGCCGGGATTCACCTCTTGACATTTGGATACCTGAGAGGTAGCGTGATGCACAAATGGGGATCTTAGCGAGATGACCCATTCTCGACCCAGCAGTATGCCAGGAGGTCATAGAGCACTATGAACGGACGAGACGAATTCCAGACGGGCGTCAGTGCAGACGAGCCGGCCCGGGAACCGGATGAAGGGAGCCTGGGAGGAGTAGGAA
Organism: Chloroflexota bacterium; assembly: GCA_025449555.1. Lineage (GTDB taxonomy): Bacteria > Chloroflexota > UBA5177 > UBA5177 > UBA5177 > JANWJD01. The sequence goes on from JANWJD010000086.1 coordinate 18,181, forward strand.
CGCCTGCCGCGGTGCGCACTGCGCCCAGTGATACCGGCACCATGGGAACGGCGACGTTTGATGCATCGAGCACTCCACCCTCGACCCCGCTCAAGACGCGACCAACGAACGCACCCTTTGGCATACAAATCCCGGATAGCGTACAGAACGCTCTGGCGCCACTCGAGCCGGTGGGGCGGCAGTATTTGGGTTGGATCGGCGCGGCACTGCTACTCATAGGGACGTTTCTGAGTGTCAAGACCTACACGTATAACGGCCCGAACCTCGGCCTGAATATTTCGGTCCCGTCAGCGTCGCAAAACTTCTGGGATTTTAGTGGACTGTGGGCTTTCGTCGTGCTTGTTCTGGCGCTGGCGTCTGCTGGCTTGGCATTCATTCGCGATTACAAATGGCTGCTCGTGACGGGTGGGGTCGCGTTGATCGTGCTCGTTTTGAACTTCCTTTATACGTTCTCGGGTGTGCTTGGGCTCAGCGCGCGTCCGTCGTGGGGTTGGATTGTGTTGTTGCTGGGCGAACTGGCGGTACTGGCCGCGGGTGCGATGCGTTCCACTACACGCGATGCCGAGAATGCAAACGGACTGGACAATCTGATCGCTGCGGTGCAGAGCAAGAGCAGCAACCGGTAGCCCCGTTCCCGATCGGCTCGAAGCCGTGTGACACGGTGCGCGTTTCGTAGGGCCCGGCCGGCGTGCCGGGCCGCCCTGTGGCGTACCGGAGAGGCCAGGGTGGATCGCCACGCCGAGCGATCCCTACGTATACCGGCAAATGTCAAGCCATTTCACCGGTTGCGTGCGGCATTGTGTTGCGCCGCGGAAAGGGTGAGCCACCACGACCGAGCCGACGACGGAGCGACCGGCCTACGACCACCTCTCTATTTCCGAAAACAACCCGAGTTGACGCCACGGGAGATATGCGGTAGTATTTCAGTAATTACTTAAATACTGAATCGAGGACCCATGCAGGAAGCTTACCGCGCGCTGGCAGATCCGCATCGCCGGACCATTCTGCGCGTGTTACGTGGCGGGGAGGAAACCGCGGGCGATTTGGCGAGTGCCACCGGCCTGCGCCCCGCCGCACTGACGCACCATCTCACGGTCCTCAAACTGGCCGATCTGGTGCGGGTCGAGCGCCGCGGCCAGTACCAGGTCTACTCCCTCAATACGACCGTGTTCCAGGACCTGGTGTCCGAGGTTCTCAGTTGGTTGACCGAGCCCATCCCCGCAGATGGCACCCCCTTGCCGAAGTCAGGAGATTCCACATGACCTTTCCTTCTCGCACCGTCTCACTTGCCGCCACCGCGAGCGCGGCGCTTGCTTCGGGGCTGATGTACCCGTTTTTACCAGAGCGAGTGGCAACGCGCTTCGATGACGATGGGAAACCCGACCGCTCCAGTTCGCGCGCGAGCGCGGCCCTGACGCTGCCGGCCGTGATGGGAGGATTGGCTCTGGTCAACGACCGGCTCGGCGCCTGGCCGGGAGGTCGAGACCGGGACGATGGGGATGCCGGTGTTCAGGCGCGCGATCAGGCCATAGGTCTGATTGAGCTGGCACTCCTGCCAACCCATGTCGCTCTCCTGGCCACGGGCGCCGGCGTGCCGGTCGACATGCGCCGCTTGAACCGAGCGGTGTTCGGGACGCTGATGGTCGCGCTGGGAAACGTCATGCCCAAGCTCCCCCGCAACGGACTGGTCGGCATCCGTACACCCTGGACCCTGGCCGATCCCACGGTATGGGAACGGACGCATCGCGTGGGCGGCTATCTGGTTACGGCCGCCGGGTTGGCGGGACTTGCGTCCGTACCCTTCTCGGACAAGCGCGCGGCGCGGCTCCCCATGGCTGCGCTCCTCGGCGCCGTCGGCCTTTCGGTCGTCTACTCATTCGTCGCATACGTGCGGCGTGAGCGCTGATGATTCAGCTCATATGCCAGCGTAATATGTCGTAGGGTAAATGGAGCAGGGTCGACTGCCTTGGGCCCGCTTCCGCGCGGGGCGACCCGCGCTGTCTTCTCCTCAACGTTGTCTACAGGTGGTGATGCCGATGCTTACGGATTTTGACCTGTACCTGTTCGGACAAGGAACCTACCGACGGGCATACGAGAAACTGGGCGCTCATCCGACCACCCGAGACAGTATCAACGGTGTGGAGTTTGCCGTGTGGGCGCCGAATGCGAGCGGCGTCAGCGTGATTGGTGATTTCAACGGCTGGACTCCGGGGAGAGATGCGCTCGAACCCAATGGCAATTCCGGCATCTGGAGCGGGTTTGTGCCCCAGGTGGCGCCGGGCGCGGCGTACAAATATGGCATCCATCCTTCGATGGGTAACACCTGGATTGAAAAGGCGGATCCTGTTGCCTTCGCGGCGGAATTACGACCGAACACCGCGTCGATCGTGGCGGATCTCGACTCGTATGTGTGGGGCGACGAGACGTGGATGCGGAATCAGCCATCCGGCGACGTGGCATCCCGGCCAATTTCGATCTACGAGCTGCATCTCAGCTCCTGGAAACGAGACCCGGGACAACCGGACAGATTCCTGACCTATCGTGAACTCGGCGGGCAGGTCAGCGCATATGCCTCGGAAATGGGCTTTACTCACGTCGAACTCCTGCCGGTGGCCGAACACCCGCTGGACATGTCATGGGGATATCAGATCACCGGATACTTCGCGCCGTCGGCGCGCTATGGAATGCCGCAGGATTTCATGTACTTCGTCGATTGTTGTCATCAGGCCGGGATCGGCGTGATTCTCGATTGGGTGCCGGCGCACTTTCCAAAAGATGCACACGGCCTGGCGCAGTTCGATGGGACACACCTGTACGAACATTCGGACCCTCGCCAGGGCGAACACCCTGATTGGGGCACGCTCATTTTCAACTACGGCCGGAATGAGGTGCGAAACTTCCTGGTCGCCAATGCACTTTTCTGGCTCGATAAATACCACGTCGACGGACTGCGAGTTGATGCGGTGGCTTCGATGTTGTATCTCGACTACTCACGTACGCCCGATCAGTGGATTCCCAATCGCTACGGGGGGCGGGAAAATCTGGAGGCCATCGCCTTCCTGCAGGAGTTCAACGCCGCCGCGCACCACGAGTTCCCCGCGGCACTCACCATCGCCGAGGAATCCACCGCCTGGCCGGGTGTGACCAACTCCGTACAAAACGGCGGTCTGGGCTTCGATCTCAAGTGGAACATGGGGTGGATGCATGACACGCTGCAGTACGTGTCACTCGATCCCGTGCATCGACGCTTCCACCAGCACGAGATCACATTTTCCTTGATGTACGCGTTTTCCGAGCGATTTCTGCTTCCTCTGTCGCATGACGAGGTGGTGCACGGTAAAGGCTCGCTCCTTGCCAAGATGCCGGGAGATGACTGGCAAAAGTTCGCGAACCTCCGACTGCTGTTCGGGTATATGTTCTGCCATCCCGGTAAGAAGCTGCTGTTTATGGGAGATGAGTTCGGCCAGTGGACCGAGTGGGACCACACGATCAGCGCATCCTGGCACCTGCTGGAGAGTCAGGATCCATACGCCGACCTTCACCGTGGCGCACAGCGGCTGGTAGCCGATTTGAATCGCCTGTACCGCGACCGCCCGGCCCTCCACGTGCTTGACGCAGATTGGAGCGGCTTTCAATGGATCGACTTCACCGATTCCGAGAACAGCGTGATTGCATTTCAGCGCCGGGCCGATGTCGAGGACCCGGGAGTCATCACCGTGTGCAATTTCACGCCGGTGGTGAGACACGATTACCGGCTGGGAGTGCCGTACGCCGGGGGATATCGGGAAGTGTTGACCACGGATGACGTGAAGTATGGAGGTAGCGGGGTGCATGACCGGCCCCTGATCGAGACCGAGGCTGTGGCCTGGCACGGCAAGCCGCATTCGGCGGCCTTCACGTTACCACCGTTGGGTGCGCTGGTGCTCGAATATGTGGCGCCGTAGCAGTTTGACGAAGGATTTTCGCATTCCACAAGACCGCCGGGAGGGAGAACCAGCATGCAGATCACGAGGAACAGCCTTGAGACCGGACGGGGACCGAGCGAGTGGTTCACCGGCACGGTGTATATAGACACCGTCGCCGCGCCATCGAACGGATCGCGCCTGAACGCAAGCAGCGTTCACTTCACGCCCGGTGCACGCACCGCGTGGCACACCCATCCGAACGGGCAGACGATCTGGGTTACCGAGGGCGTCGGGCTATGCCAGCGGCGTGGTGGGTCGATCGAAGTGATTCGCCCGGGCGACCGCGTTTTCTTTGAGCCGGGCGAGAATCACTGGCACGGCGCCGCGCTGAATCGGTTCATGACCCATCTCGCGATGCTCGAGGTTGACGATCAGGGAAACGCCGCCTCCTGGGGCGACCACGTCACAGATGAGGAGTACGGCGCGGCGCCGCCGATCGGCGATTGAGACAACGTGCCCTGTCGCACGCAGTAGACAGATGCAGAGAAGAGAAAGATGTCACCCTCGAGGAGGTAGAGGGGGACATCAACGACGGTTGGCGGGTTCTCTCACCTGTGTGGACTCGCCGTTAGCGCGGTGCGCCGGCGTAGCTGCCGGGGCGGCGGAGCGGTGAGCCGGCGTCGTGCAGGTGTAGGAAGATTTCGCGGAATGCCTCGAAGAGACCGGTTTCATGATAGGGAATCGAGCGCTCGTGACAGAACGCTTTGATGATCGGCTCCGCCATGCGTACCTTGTTCTCCGCCATGGTGGGGAAGAGATGGTGCTCGATTTGGGTGGCCAGAGACCCGAACAGATAGTCTCCCAGCCGGTTCCTGGTAAGGTTCCGTGACGTCAGAACCTGACGCCGGACAAAGTCG
>JANWJD010000087.1 GCA_025449555.1 Chloroflexota bacterium
ATCGTGTGTCCCGCCGGCGTCTATCACTGGGACGAAGAAAATCAGAAGACCGTGGTCTCGTACGAGAACTGTATCGAGTGCGGCGCCTGCCGCATGATCTGCCCGTATGAGAATATCGCGTGCGTGATGCCACGCGGCGGTTTCGGCGTGTCCTACAAGTACGGGTGAACCGCACCCTCCTGATCGCCCGTCTCGGCACGATCGACTATCACGTGGCGTGGGAGCTTCAGCGCCGGTTGGCCGGGGCGCGGCGCCGCGATGCCATTCCCGACACGTTGCTTTTACTCGAGCATCCTCATACCTACACGTTGGGGCGCCGCAGTAAGGCCGAACACGTGCTGCTGACCCGTGACGAGCTGAACCGTCGCCGGATCCCGCTGTACGAGGTCGATCGTGGCGGCGACGTCACGTACCACGGACCGGGCCAGTTGGTCGGATACCCGATCTTGAAGCGAACCAGCGCGCGCATCGACTACATCTCCTACATTCGAGACGTGGAACGAGCGTTGCTGGAGGCAGTGCGGCGGCTGGGGGTGCCGGGAGAGCGTCGCCAGGGATTCTCAGGCGTCTGGGTGGGCAGCAACAAACTTTGTGCCATCGGCATCAAGATCGATGCCTACGGCATTACGTCGCACGGCTTCGCGCTGAACGTCAATACCGATCTCTCCTATTTCGATCACATCGTGCCGTGCGGCATCAGCGATGGAGGCGTGACCTCTTTGCAGCGAGAGTTCAAACGGCGTGTGTCGATGCGGCGCGTCATGGCCGCGGTGGTGGACAGCGTTGGACAGACCTTTGGGCTGGAAGTGCGTCCGCGGTCGGTGGGAATCGATCGTGTCCAGTATCTGGCCGCCGGTATCTCAACACGGGCACCGGAGGTTTCAGACGCTCTCTCGCTTTGACGTTACCGTTCCGGTGTTGAAGCCGAGCCAGTGCATCCGTCCCATGTGCCGGGCATGTTCGATCTTCATGCATCGATCCATGACCACGTCCAGACCCCCGCTGCGCGCAATTTCGGCTCCCTCCTGGCTGATCACCCCGAATTGCAGCCACAATGCCCTGGCCCCGATCTGAACCGCCTCGTGCGCGATGGCCGGAACGGCTGATGGGACCCGGAACACGTCGACCACGTCCACTGGAAACGGAATCTCGAGGAGCGAGGGGTAGCAAGTTTCGCCCAGAATCTCCCGTTCACGCGGATTGACCGGCACGATGCGGTAGCCGTGGCGTTGCAGATAGAAACCCACGAAATTGCTCGGCCGGAGGACATTGGACGAGAGCCCGACCACGGCGATGGTGCGGGCAGTATGGAGAATTGAACGAATGGTCGCCTCGTCCTGATACCGAGAGGCTTCAGTGCCGGTTGCAGTCGGCGTCACGCGACCACCTCCGGATCGAATCCTCGTGCAGGAGCGGTGGCGGGTGCAGGACTCGTAGCGGCGCCCCGCGTTCCAGCTGCTTCAAGTCCGCGTTCGAGATCCCACAGCAGATCATCCACTGTCTCCAGACCCACCGACAGCCGAATAGTGCCGGGCGTGATGCCCGCTGCCAGGAGCTCTTCGTCGGAGAGTTGACGATGCGTCGTGCTGGCGGGATGTATGATCAGGCTCTTGGCGTCGCCCACGTTCGCCAGATGACTCCACACGGTCAGCGATTCGATCAGACGTTTGCCCGCAGCGCGGTCGCCCCGCAGGTCAAACGAGAACACTGCTCCGGCGCCACGCGGTAAATATCGGGCCGCGAGCCCGTGGTAAGGACTATCGTCCAACCCCGCATACCGGACGCGTTCGACGGCTGGGTGCGATTGGAGGAACGTCGCCACGCCCAGCGCGTTGTCGGCGTGGCGCTCCATCCGCAGGGGTAACGTTTCGAGACCGAGTAGAAACAGGAATGCGTTGAACGGGCTCATGGCGGCGCCCAGATCGCGCAGGGATTCGGCTCGCAGCTTGGTCAAGTACCCATACATGCCGAACGTTTCGTGAAATGCCAGGCCATGGTAGGCAGGTGACGGGTCAGCGACCACCGGGAACCGCCCGTTCGACCAGTTAAACCCGCCGGAGTCCACCACTACCCCGCCGATACTCGTGCCGTGACCTCCCAGAAACTTGGTGGCCGAATGGATGACGATGTCGACTCCCCACTCGATCGGCCGGCAGAGGTACGGTGTGGCGAAGGTGTTGTCGACGATCAATGGCGTGTCTTGGCTATGTGCAATGTCGGCGACGGCTCGCAAGTCCAGGACGTTGCCTCCTGGATTGCCGATAGTCTCGGCGAACAATGCCTTTGTGTTCGCCTGAAGCGCCGCTTTCCACGCCTCGGCCGAGTCCGGATCGACAAACGTAAGTCCTACCGACAGCTTGCCGAAGAAATGCTTCAACTGCGTCACCGAGCCGCCGTACAACGCGCTGGACGCCACGACATGGTCTCCCGGGCGCAGCAGCGTGAAGAAAGCCGCGGCCTGCGCCGCCAGGCCACTGGCAAACGCGACGGCGCCGGCTCCGCCCTCCAGACTCGCAACGCGTTCTTCAAACGTGGCGACCGTGGGATTCATGATCCGCGAGTAGGTGTTCCCGTACTCCTGCAAGTTGAAGTACGCCGCGGCCGATTCCGTGTCTTCGAACACGTAACTGGTGGTCTGGAAGATCGGAACCGCTCGGGCGCCGGTGTATGGGTCCGGTCGCTGGCCGGCATGAATGGCTCGCGTGTCGAACCCGAAACGGCGCCGCGCTTCGTGCGGACCATCGGGCTTGCCCGGTCTGGCTGGATCGTGCATGGTTGATCTCCGAGGTCTGGGCGTCGTACTGTTCATGTTTGATTGAGTGATACGCGCCGGTGGTACGCTCGATGGCGCTACGCGGGAGCGGGCCGGTAGTTCCGGTCGAGGAAGGACGAAATCAGGCGCGTCTGGTGAACATCTTCCAACAGAAAGGAGTCGTGCCCGTAGTTCGTCTCGATGACGTGGTGCTCGACCTCCTTGCCTGCTGTCCGCAGCGACCGCTGGATCTCATTCGAATCCCTCGTCGGATACAGCCAGTCGGATGAAAATGAGACCAGCAGGAAGCGCGCCTTCGTCTGGGCAAGCGCCGAAGCCAGCGATCCACCTCCGCAGCTTCGCGCCGGATCGAAATAGGTGAGAGCACGTGAGAGGTAGAGGTAACTGTTGGCATCAAAGCGCCGAGCGAACGTAGCGGCCTGGTGGCGCAGGTAGCTTTCCACCGCGAAGTCCGGCCCAAAGAGTGTATATGACAACGAATCTCCGGTCTGTAAGCGACGACCGAACTTCTCATCCATTGACTCAGCCGAGAGATATGTGACGTGACCAATCATTCTGGCGATCCCGACGCCGGCCGTCGGCATTCGACCGGTCCCGCAGTAGTGGCCGCCTTGCCAGTCGGGATCCGACATAATCGCATTGCGGGCAATGGCGTTCCAGGCCACACCCTGCGCGCCGAGTCGCGCGGAACTTGCCGTCATAATGACGGTATGGACTGCCTCAGGGTAGTCAATGCTCCACTGCATGGCCTGCATGCCGCCGAGTGAGCCACCGGCCACCGCGAGCAGACGTTCGATCCCCAGCTCACGCAGCATTGCTCGTTCCGCTCGGACCATGTCGCCCACGGTGATAACAGGAAAGTCGGTTCCGTACGGTATCCCGGTCGCCGGATTCGCGCTTGCCGGGCCGGTCGATCCTCGGCAGCTTCCGAGCAGATTCGTGCTCACCACGTAGTAACGGTTCGTATCAAATGCCTTGCCTGGGCCAATCATATTGTCCCACCAGCCCAGGCCTCCACGCGGCTGGATTCCGCGCTCCTCGGCCCCGATTCCGTCCACCGCGCTAGGGGTATCTTCCACGCTGCTCCACCCGGCAGCGTGTGCATCACCGCTCAGCGCGTGGCAGACCAGAATGACGTTATCGCGCGCTGGGCTCAGCGTTCCGTAGGTTTCATACGCGATCGTGACCGGTGCGAGTACGGCTCCGCTATCGAGTCGCAAGGAGGCTGAGAGGTCCCGGGAATGTGTGGACATAACCCCGACAGAGCCGGTTCGGCGCGAATTGTTCGCTCCGGCGCTCGCCGGCTTGCCGGCTCTATCCATCAGTAATCCAGCGCCGCTATTACCGTTGTAGGCCCGTGACGATGCTGCCGTACTTTTCGACTAACGACTTCGCTTCCTCGTCGCTCCTACCCTCAGCCACCAGATGAAACTGGGGCTCGTCCGGATCGGGCAGAATCAGCACCCACTCGTCTTCCAATTGGATCTTGATACCGTCCACGGTGCGCATCCGGCGATCACGATACTGCTCGCTCACCATCCTCATCACGGCGCCTTTCTTGTCCCAGGGGCATGGCACGTCGGTTTCCCGCATGTGCCAGGCTGGGAGGCTGTCGACTACGTCTGGGAGGCGCGCACCGGAAGTCGAGAGCAGCTCGAGCAACTTGGCGACGCTGAACATGGCGTCGAAGGCCGGGTGAAGCGACGGGAAAATGGTGCGCCCCCGCCCGTCGCCGGCCAGATGAACGCCTCGTTGCCCGGCTGCCGCCATGATCGACTCGCCGTCCAATCGAGTCCGGATCACCTTACCTCCAGAAGCCGAAGCGAGAGTCTCGAACACACCGGGCGCGTCGACCGGCACGGCCACGGCAGCGCCCTCCACGTGCTGGAACACCAGGGATGCCAGGGCCGCCAGAACCTGCATCTGCGGCACATGGTTGCCGAAGCTGTCAACGAGATGCAGACGTTCGCCGGCCACGTCGAACATAACTCCAAGGTCGAACCGGACCGCCGCGACGATTCTCGCCAGCTGGCCGATGGCCGTTTCGTACTCAGGCGCGGAGCGTTGCTGACGAGTCAGCCCCTGGTTCGCATTCAGTCCGATCACGTCGCAGCCGAGCGATTGCAAAATCTGCGGCATGATTTCACTGGTCGATCCGAGCGAATAATCGACCGCGAGTCGATAGCAGTGTCGCCTCATGCCCTCGGAGTCGACTGCTTGCAAGAAGGCGGTGGTGTATCGCGCCTCCACGTCTGGAGCATATGACGTGTTCCCGATGTCTCCGAGATGCGCCCGGCGAACATCTTCGCGGAAATACGATGTCTCGACCTGGCGCTGCGTCCCTTTGTCCAGGTCCATGCCACTTCGATTGAAGAAGTGGATGTGAATGACCGCAGGGTCGTTCGAGGAGACTCGCACGTGCACTCCACCGGTGGCGTCCGAGGTAGACGTGTAAAAGCGCGCCACCGGAATCGGTACGGCCGATAGATCCACCACATTGGCCCCGGCGGAGGGCAAACCCGATGCCAGTGCTCGCTTCAGCATGCGAGAGGGAATGGATAGATCTCGATTTACGGTGACGTTGGCGCCGATTGGCAGCGTCGACGCATAGGCTGACCCGAGGCGTGTCACCATCTCCGGGGTGAAGTCCACGTTGATGAGGCCACTCACTCCGTACCGTCCGAACAGCACCCGCCGGCCGGATGAACCCCAGATAATACTGGTTGCTACGACGGCTCCGGCCTCAACCTCTTTATTCGGCCAGATCTTCACATTGGGTTGGATGATAGATCCTCGACCGAGCACCGTGTGATCGCTCACCACCGCATTCTCGAAGACGACGGCGTTGGGTTGAATGTTGCACTCAGCCCCGATTAAGGCGCCACGCACCTCGCTGTGCTGACCAACATACGTGTTCCGCCAGATGATGCTGCGATCGATGTGGGCGCGACGCTCGATCACCGTGTTGTCTGCGATGACCGACGGTCCGTGCACCACTGCCCCGCTGACCAGTTTCACGTCTCGACCCAGGTAGACCGGGCCGTGGATCTGCACGCCGCTCTCGACTTCGGCCCCAGCTTCTCTCCATGCCCCATCGAGCTTCTCGGCGCTCCAGTCAATAAGAACCTTCTCGGCCAGCACATCTCGGGTGGCACGGACATATTCCTCGATGCTGCCGACATCGGTCCAGTAGCCCTCCGCGACATATCCATAGAGCGGCTTCTCGCCGTTCAGCAGCAGGGGAAAGAGGTCTTTGCTGAAGTCGAACACCTGATCGCGTTCGTAGTACTCGAAAATCGTCGGTTCCAGCACGTATATGCCGGTGTTGATGGTGTCGCTCACGACCTCGCTCCAGCTCGGCTTTTCCTGGAACTGTCGGATACTGCCGTCCTCCGCTGTGACGACCACCCCGTACTCCAGCGGATTGGGTACCCGATACAGAGTCAGGGTCGCCATGGCCTTACGTTCTTTGTGGTAGGCGACAATCGATTCGAGATTGAAGTCGGTGAGCGCATCGCCACTGATGACCAGAAAGGTATCGTCGAGCGATTCGGCTGCCTGGCGAACGCTTCCGGCGGTACCGAGCGGATGCTCCTCGACGCTGTAGGTCACGTTCATACCGAGCTCACTCCCGTTGCCGATCTGGTTCTGGATGAAGCTCGCCATATATTGGACAGTCAAGATGACCTCGGTTACGCCATGGCGCTTCAACAGCAGGAGAATGTGCTCCAGCATCGGGCGATTGACGAGTGGAACCATGGGCTTCGGTCGCCCCAGCGTGAGAGGTCGCAGGCGCGATCCCTCGCCACCCGCCATCACTACTGCCTTCATTCCCCTATCTCCATCCCACGCGCCAGCGCCACGTACTCGAGTTTTGCCAGAAGTTCCGGTACCACCTTCGGCCAGATCCAGAACCGGGCCGTCTCCTTCGCCTGGTGCTTCAGTCGTTCGGCCATGGACGGATCGTCGCGCAGCCTCAAAATCTGAACGACTATTTCACGCGGATCCCCCGTGTCCAAGACCACTGCATTGCTTTCGGCGATAGCGTACTCCTCGCCGGTTGAACCGACGAAGGCCAGGCCACCGGCGCCCATTACCTCCAGGCCGACCAGCCCGAATGGCTCATGGCCGCTATTTGCCAGTACTCCGTCGACTGCAGCGTAGATGGGCGGCACCAGAGAATCGGGAAGAAATGCCGTCAAATTCAAGACGTCCGCCTCACTATGGATCGAGATGCCGTCCGCCAGGTCTCCCACGGTTGCGAACCGAGTTCCCAGGTCACTGACCGACAGCCCGAGACCGGTCGCCCTCGATATCACTTCCTGACCGTAAGGTGAGCGGTCCCCACGGATCAGAATACGCGCTCGGACTCCCCACTGCTTGAGAATCGCGACCGACTCGAGCGCGGGATGCCAACCCTTATCTCCGCTGAAGCGACCGATTTTGAAGAGCGCAATGCCACCCCCGAATGCAGACCGCAGGCGCTGGATATCGGCCGGTGACACATCAACGATCGCGGTGGGCGCGACCCCATTGGGCGCCACCAGCGGATTGACTCCGTAGCGCCACATCTCGTGCTTCATGTACCGGCTAACGGTCATCGGCTGTGCCGCTGCAGCCAGCATGCTCCAGTCGATACTGTCGAATCCGAACACGTTGTTAGCGGTCCATACCGGAATGCAGTGCCCGCTCAGACCGGAGGCCGCCACCGTCTGGGCCGTGTTGATCATGACGTCGACCGTCTGCCAATCCTCTCCCATCACCACGGTACGCCGCCCGTGGTTCGCGGCCGCTCGAATGACTTCATTCGCCAGCGTTGGCGGCAGGCTTTGCGATAGATCCTGCATCTTGTTCCACTCGCCGTCATAGACGCCGGCTGGATGATAGGCACTGATCCATTGCCCCCAGCGGTGAAGCGTGAGCTGTCCGTTACTCTCGACTGCCGGCAGACCCGGATCGCCGATGAAGAAGAGGTGCGTGCGAAAGCCAAGCTCCGCCAGTGTTTCGGCCAGATCCCGTACGCGCACGGCCAACCCACCGGCGCGGGAGTACTCGTCCGGTCCCTCAAAAGAGACGATCGCGAACTCGGCATTCGCCGGGGAAATGTGGGTCATAGACCCATATTGTGTCTCGCCCTTGGTCTGACGCAAAGCAGGGGCGAATCTGTCTCAACCCGTCCATGCGCATACGTCACGTGGATCGGTGGACTCACACACCTCGCCGTTCGGCAGGCCACAAACGGATCGCTACGGACGGTGCGTCAAGACCACATGCGCACTAATGCCCGCA
>JANWJD010000088.1 GCA_025449555.1 Chloroflexota bacterium
CCTTCGGTATTCTCGCGCACGATCACCAGATCGAGCTTGGAGGCAACCGACTTCACGCCCGGCAAGCTGCGCGCCGGTCTGATGTTGGCGTAGAGCTGGTATTGGGTCCGGAGGTAACCGCTCGGGTTCAGGTAGCGTGGGTCACCGGAGGGATAGAGGTGGGTGGCAACCGGCCCCAGGATCCAGCCCGCATACGCCGGCAGTCGATCCAGCGTTTCCGCCGGCAGAGTACTCTCGTGCGTTTCGATCGCTGCCAAACCGGATGGGAGGACTTCGAAATCGATCGAAATGCCGTGCCGGCGACCGGCCTCGGTCAGCACGCGCATCGTCGCCGTGACGATGTCCGGTCCGATGCCGTCACCCAATAAGGCGGCGATGGTGACGGTGGGCGTGGTTGACGGCATGGTGGCCTCTGCATGGCGACAGGATGAGATGGACTTCAGTTCGCCCTGATGGTACCGTACCGCTGCGGCGTGGTCAGGTGGCAAGCGGCACCTATGTCACGTGCTTCAGTCGGCCGTGGCGGTTGCATACTGCGGGCGCCCGGTGGGGCGGTAGACCTGGATCGTTACCCCCTGCGGAGTGGACTGCGAGTCGACCAGATCAAGCGCTGTGTCCGGGCCGGTGGCGGGGAATAGCCGCGTGCCCTGGCCGACGACCAAGGGATAGGTGAGCAGGGTGATCTCGTCGACCAGGTGGTGGTCGAACAGCCAGCGGACCAGGTTGCCGCTGCCGTGCACCTGCAACTCACCTGCCGGCCTGGCTTTCAGCTCGCCGATGGCCGCCGCGACGTCACCAGAGAGGACGGTCGTGTCCGCCCAGCGCGGTTCAGTGAGTGTGGTCGACGCCACGTACTTGGGCCGCGTGTTCAACGCCGCTGCGATGGGGTTGTTTGGATCTGCCATTACTCCCCAGTAGCCGGCGAAGATCTCGTAGGTCCGCCGGCCGAACAGAAACGCGTCGGCGCGCTGGAAGACCTGGTTGACGAACGTCGCGGCCTCGTTGTCGAACAGCGGTATGGCCCATCCGCCGCGCTCGAATCCACCGCGGCGGTCCTCGTCCTGCCCGCCGAGACCCTGCATCACTCCGTCCACGGAGACGTGCGTGACGGTCGTCAGTTTCATGGTCGCAGTTCCCTTCTCGCTGGGTCTGTCGTCGTTCGATTCGACCGGTCTACTTGATAACGAAGCATTAGGGACGCCTACTGCGGTGTTGCAACCCGCGGTCGTCGTGCAACACTGCCCTCCAGCTCAGGACAGCACGCGGTAAGTCACATGCGTAACCGAGCTCGCTGCCCGCGACCTCACCTGCTCGAATTTCAGTGCCGGGACGCCGTCGAACAGCCGCGAGCCGGCGGCGAGCGTGAGCGGCACAATGTGTAGCCGCAGCTCGTCGATCAGGCCGGCGGCGAGGTACTGGTTGATGGTGGTCGCGCCGCCCTGGATCGAAACGTCGCCGTCGCCGGCCGCTTCTCGCGCGCGTGTCAGGGCGGATTCGATTCCGTCGGTGACGAAGAAGTACGTGGTGCCACCGTCCATCGGCTGCGGCCCGCGCGCGTGGTGAGTGAGCACGAAGACCGGGACGTGGAACGGCGGATCATCGCCCCACCAGCCGTTCCACTGCCGATCCCATTCGCCCCGCACTGGGCCGAACATGTTGCGGCCCATGATGAATGCTTTGGCGGCGGTCATCCGGTCGACCTCGGCCGGGTTCTCCTCGGGAGTTTCGGCCATCCAGGCATGGAGCTTGTTGCCCCAGCCGTCGCCGCCGTCGTCGCCAAACGGGCGTTCCTCGGTCTGGTTGAGCCCGGCCGAGTACCCGTCGGCCGAGATCGTGAGTTCACAGGTCACCATGCCCATGCGGTTGGTCATTCCTCTCTCCTCCTCGTAGTGACCTACCGAAGGTGGGCAGGACACGCTGCGTGGCTGGGCCGATACACGTCATGCGACCTGGGCGTGCATCAGGCGGATCGAGCTTCAGACTCTATTCTTTGTGGTTCGAGTGCACTGGCCCTCCTCCAACCGTGTCGTCGGAAGACCAGACTCAACGCTAGTATCTGTGCGTCCTTGGCAGTGAGGGCTTCGATCTTCACGGTCGTGGTCTCATCGGTTAGATCATTGTGAACGGGCACGCTGTACTCTTCCATCTTTCTCCTGTCGTGCGGTGCAGTATCGAGGTGATCGAATTTGGTAGGTGGGTGCAGAAAGCGTGCCACTGTCAAGGTCATCTCTCATTCCACGATCCGTACAATAGAGATCACGTATGCGACAGCAAGCCACGTCATCCGATTACCCCTCAGTTTCACCGACATCGTGACGACGGTCCTTATCACCGGAGCCACGGGCTTCTCGGGCAGTGCGCTGGTCGAGCGGTATGCGGCATCCGGCTATGAGGTGCATGGCATTTATCGGGATCCCGCCGACGATCGGTCGTGGCTTCCGGAGAGCGTCATGCTCCACGCCGTCGACTTGAACGATGGCCTGGCGGTGCTGGACGTGGTAGGTGCCGTGATGCCGACCGTGGTGCATCACCTGGCGGCACAGAGTTCGGCCGCGGTCTCGCTGCAGGACCCCATGGGCACCGTCACGGCCAATACCCTGATGCAGTACAACGTGCTGGAAGCAGTGCGGCGCGCCACGCCTTCTGCCCGGGTCATCGTGGTCGGCAGTTGTGACGAGTATGGCGATGTCGCGCCGGACGACAATCCGATCGTGGAAACCCAGGAGCTGCGTCCCGTCACGCCCTATGCCTTGAGCAAGGTGGTCCAGGACCTGATGGGGCAGCAGTATGCCATCGCGCACCAGCTCCAGGTGGTACGGGTGCGCCCGTTCTTGCAGTTGGGCCCACGCCGCTCCGATCGCTTTGCCGCGGGGAGCTTTGCGCGGCAGATCGCGGAGATCGAGTTCGGCATCCGGGAGCCGATCATTCACGTGGGTAACATCGATTTACAACGCGATTTCTGCGATGTGCGGGATGTGGCGCGAGCGCTGGCGCTGGTCGCCGAGGCAGGGGTACCGCGGGCGGTGTATAACGTTGCCTCGGGGACGGCACACACGTTCCGCGACTTGCTCGCGCTGATGCTGCAGTGTGCCGGCGTCGAGGCCACCATCATGCAGGATGAGACGCGCTTGCGCTCCAGCGAGCCGCTCGTGCTGATCGGCGACGCTACCCGGCTGCGGGAGGCGACGGATTGGGTGCCCCAGCTATCATTTGAACAATCGGCCGCCGACACGCTGGGCTACTGGCAGACTCAGGTGCGGCGCACACTGCTACAGGAGGGGACAGCGTGACGAAAACCGCATTGATTACCGGCATTACCGGCCAGGATGGCTCGTATCTGGCGGAGTTGTTGCTTGACCAGGGATACCGGGTGGTGGGAATGCTGCGCCGGCTGTCGCTGGAGAACTATGGGCGGATCGAGCATCTGGGCAATCGGATCGAACTGGCTCAGGCCGATCTGCTGGATCAGGTATCGCTCTCCAACATCCTGCGGGAGTACGAGCCGGACGAGGTCTATAACCTGGCCGCCATGAGCTTTGTGCCTACCAGCTGGAACCAGCCGGTGCTGACCGGAGAGTTCACGGCGCTGGGTGTCACACGGGTGCTCGACGCCGTTCGGTCGGTGGATCGCTCAATCCGTCTGTATCAGGCGAGCAGCAGCGAGATGTTTGGGAAGGTACGGGAGACGCCGCAGAACGAGGACACGCCGTTCTATCCGCGCTCGCCGTACGGCGTGGCCAAGGTGTACGGGCATTACATCACGGTCAACTACCGTGAATCCTACGACATGTATGCCGTCAGCGGCATTCTCTTTAACCATGAGTCGCCACGACGGGGGCTGGAGTTCTTTCCGCGCAAGGTGAGCGACGGGGTGGCTCGCATTGCCCTGGGTCTGGCCGACCATATTGCGTTGGGCAATCTGGAAGCTCGACGTGACTGGGGCTTTGCCGGAGATTACGTGCGGGCCATGTGGCTGATGTTGCAGCGCGATGAGCCGACCGACTATGTGATCGGGATGGGGGAGACGCACTCCTGTCAGGAGTTGGTGGAGCTGGCGTTTGCCCGTGTAGGGTTAGATCCGGAGCGTCATATCAGGATCGATCCTCGCCTCTTCCGCCCGGCCGATGTAGATCTGCTGGTAAGTGATCCCAGCAAGGCAAAGGCCGAACTGGGCTGGGAGCCGGCAGTGTCATTCA
This sequence comes from Chloroflexota bacterium, assembly GCA_025449555.1. Taxonomy (GTDB): domain Bacteria; phylum Chloroflexota; class UBA5177; order UBA5177; family UBA5177; genus JANWJD01. The sequence continues at coordinate 4,197 of JANWJD010000088.1, forward strand.
AACAGTTGATCTGCATGATGGTCGATGCCGACATGGAACGGCTGCAGACCTCGATACGGCGCGGTGATCTGCAGCCGGTGCACTGAAGAAGGGTAGAGGCCATGTACGGCAAAATGCTGTACAATACGTCAGACGGAGGCACGAGCATGGACACTACGCTGACGAAGCGGCTCGATCTGCGGGTCGCGCAGGAAGAGAAAGACATGATCGATCAAGCAGCAGCTTTGACCGGCAGTTCGACCTCGGACTTTGTGCGGCGCACACTCCTGGCCGCGGCACGTGAGACCATCCAGGCTCATAGCGCCGTCAGGCTCACGATGGATGGCAGCCGTGCATTCGTGGCGGCGCTGAAAAATCCGCCTGCGCCGAATGAGAACTTGCGCGCCCTGGTCCGTGAGTTTGGCCCCGACGTCGGACCGTAGGTGGAGGATGGTGGGCTTCGGTTCGAGCCGTTAGGAAGTCACCATCTGCCGCTGCGTCGCCGCTTTCGCTGTGGAGACGAGACGCTCGATGTATACCTGCGATCGAAGCGCGCCTGGCAGGATCAAGCGCAGGATCTGGCGGCGGTCTGGGTCATTCACGACCCGGCGCGAAACCGAATCGCCGGCTATTACACGCTGAGCGGGTTTTACATTCAGCGGCGCCTGCTGCCCGAAGAACATCGCGAGGGAACGACCCGATACGAAGAGTATCCCGCGACCCTTTTGGGTCGATTGGCACGAGATCTCGAGTACGCCAAGCAGAAAATCGGCGAACGTCTGCTCCTTGACGCGCTCAAACGCGCGCTCGACGCCGCTGGCGTGGTGGCTTCGTATGCAGTTGTGGTTGACGCCGGGGCTCCTGAAGTCGAGGGGTTCTATCAGTATTACGGCTTCGAGCGCCTCGAGACGGAGCAGCATGATCGGAGATATTATCTCCCCATGGCCTCGATCAGGCAGCTCTTCCAGTGACATGCACATGTGCTACTGTAGGTGCATGCTAGATCACCGTTTGCAGATACTGCTGGATGAGGAACGATACAAGAAGGTTGCAGATCTCGCCCGCGCCCGAAGTGTGTCGGTTGCTGCGGTGATTCGCGAGGCAATCGATTCTTTACCTGTCGGCGCTGAACGGCGGGAGGCTGCGATTGCGGGCATTCTCGCAGCGGATCCGATATCGGTGCCTGACAATCCAGGCCAGTTGCGTGTTGAATTGGACGACGCTCACCTGGCATCGTGAAGGTCCTGGTCGATACGACGGTCCTGGTCTACGCCGTCGGCACGGTGCATGAATTGCGAGAACCATGCCGGCAACTTCTGATCGCACATGCACGAGGGGCCATCGAGGCCGCAACCACGATCGAAGTTGTTCAGGAATTTGTACATGTGCGGGCCTGTCGCCGCGACCGGCACGATGCTACGACCTTGGGGCGCCAGTACGTCGACGCGCTACACCTGATCGTGCAGGTGCCGCGCGATCTCGAGCTGGGACTGAGCCTGTTCGAGCAGCATCCGAGACTTGGCGCCTTTGATGCAGTACTCGCCGCGGTCGCTTTGAATCGAAAGATCGACGCGCTCATCTCGGCAGATCGAGCGTTCTCGGAAATACCTGACCTGCACTTCATGCACCCCACCAGTCTGGAATTGCGTCATGTTATGGAGCAGTCACAAGGACACCTGTCCTAACGTCACCTGCGCGTGCGTTGCCTCTCATGCCGCGAAGGCTCTATAAAGAACGATGATTGAGACCCGGCTGGAGGGACGAACCGCGCTGGTCACGGGGGCGAGCCGCGGGATCGGGCGTGCGACGGCGGATGTCCTGGCGCGAGCCGGTGCTCGGGTCATTGTCACGGCGCGGGACCAGGCGCAACTCGACACCGTGGCGGCGGAGATCGGTCATGGTGTACGTGGCATCGCCGCCGATCTGTCGCGGCCAGGTGAGGTTGATGCCCTGTTTGAAGCGGCCGGCCCGGTCGATATTCTGATCAACGGCGCCGGCGTGATCCAGCCGATTGCTCCGGTGGCTGTAGCCGATCGTGAGTTGTGGTGGCGCAATCTCGAGGTCAATCTCTATGGACCGTTCCTGACCTGCCAGGCAGCCCTGCCTCACATGCTGGAAGCGGGTTGGGGCCGGATCGTCAATGTGTCGGCGGGCGTCGCGTCGGGTCGCATGGCGTCTTGGAGCGCCTACTCGGCCGCCAAGGCAGGGCTCGAAACGTTGACCAAGGTCATGGCGCGGGAGGTGGGCGAGCGGGGCGTGCATGTCAACGTGGTGCGTCCCGGCATCGTCGACACCGCGATGCAGGTTGAGATTCGCGGCACGAGCGAGGAGCTCTTCGGCCGCGAAAACCTGGAGCGATATCGGTCGTATAAAGAACGTGGGGTGCTGCGGCCGGCCGAACATCCCGCCAGGTTGATTCTCTGGGTGCTCTCGCCGGAGGCGGACGAACTGAACGGCGAGATCCTGGCGATCGACGACCCGGAAACCGCAGCCAAAATCGGCCTGACGCCCATCGCACGGTAGCGGCCGACCTTCCCGGACAGGGGCGGAGCTCGGTGCAACGTTTTGCAGGCTGGGTGTACCCTTATGCCAGATTCAACTTCACGGGAGACGCCGGCGTGACAAACACCGCGCAGCCCATCCAGGTGGCGGCCGGCACCGAGGTACGCACCTTCCTCATCGCGGACGTGCGTGGCTATACCAGCTTTACGCTTGAGCATGGAGACCAGGCAGCGGCTGGACTGGCAACCCGCTTCGCGGAAGTTGCCGACAAAGCGGTACGCGCGCGGGATGGCAACGTGATCGAGTTACGTGGTGACGAAGCCCTCGCGGTGTTCACCTCGGCCCGGCAGGCGCTGAGAGCCGCGGTCGATCTGCAGAGCGGCTTTGCGGCGGAACACGACGTACCGTTAAAGGTTGGCATCGGCCTGGACGCAGGCGAAGCGATTCCAGTCGGGGCCGGCTTCCGCGGGGCGGCGCTCAATCTGGCGGCACGGATCTGCAGCCTGGCCGGACCGGGCGAGATCCTGGCCAGTGACACGGTCGCAAACCTAGCCCGCAAGATGGACGGATTGGAATATGCCGACCGGGGAGCAGTGCAGTTGAAGGGCTTCACGGACCCCGTCAATGTGGTGAATGTAAGGCCCTCCACCGGCGCCCTTGCTCGTTCGACACCTGATCCGCACCTACGTCCCGCCGACGATCAGGTGGAGGTCGCCGGACTACCAATCGGCGGTTACCTTGGCTCACTGCCAGCCAATCCGTTGGTGGGCCGCGAGCCCGAACTCGCCCGTGTCCTCAGCGTCGCCGAGGCCACCGCCAACGGCGCGGGAAGGCTCGTCGTTTTAGCCGGCGAGCCCGGCGTTGGGAAGACTCGATTGGCCCAGGAGGTAACACTGCATGTTCGTAATGCCGGATTCGCTATCGCTTCCGGCCGGTGTTATGAGCCACAACAGACCGTGCCTTTTTACCCATTCGTCGATGCGCTGGTCGCTGCCTACGCGGTTGCTCCATCCACCCTGCAGAAACAGGTCCCCGCGCGGTGGCCGGATCTGGCGCGGCTACTGCCGTCACTGGGGTTACCACGCACTGACCACCCGAGCACCCAGGATCAGCAGCGCCTCAATTGGGAAGTCACTAGTTTTCTGCAAGCACTGGCTGCCGAAAACCCATTGGCCCTGCTCGTGGACGACCTGCACTGGGCCGATGCCGCCAGCCTGGATCTGCTGCTCCATCTGGCCCGCCACACCGGTAGCGACCGAGTTCTGCTGCTCGGTACCTATCGCGACGTTGAGATCAACCGACAGCATCCGCTGGAAGGAGCGCTGCGCGATTTACAGCGGGAGGACCTGGTGGAGCAGATTGCAATCCGCCGGCTCCAGCAGAGCAACACCGCCGCGCTGGTGGCCGCGACCATGGGTGAGGAGCAGGTCTCAGATGAGTTTGCCTCACTGGTGTTCCGTCGGACAGAGGGCAATCCATTCTTCATCCAGCAGGTGATGCGGATGCTGGTGGAACGCGGCGACGTCTACCAGGAAGGCGATCACTGGGCGCGCAAAGCGGTACAGGAGATCGACGTGCCCGAGAGCATCCGTTCGGTGGTCGGCCAGCGACTCTCCCGCTTGACCGAGGAAACACAGGAGTTGTTACGTGAGGCGAGCGTGCTCGGCCAGACGTTCGTCTTTAGCGATCTCGAAGCCATGACGGCGCGGACCGAGCAAGGCGTGGAGCTGGCCCTCGAGGAAGCGGCGCGGGCCGGCCTTGTACGGGAGATCGACCGCGATCGGTACGCCTTCGACCATGCGTTGACACAGCAGACGCTCTACGGAGAACTGCCGACCCGACGGCGGAGACGGCTGCATCTCGCGGCGGGCGAAGCGATCGAGCAGACACCGGAACAGAAACGCGACGGTCGCGCGGCCGAGTTGGCGTGGCACTTCCTGGAGGGAGATGAACCCGAGCGTGCCCTACGTTGGGGACTCACGGCGGGCGATGGAGCGGAGGCGGTTTACGCCCATAACGATGCCGAGCTGCACTACCGGACCTCGCTGCAATTGGCGCGCGAGTTGGGCGACACGCCACGGGAGGTGGAGGCACTGGAGAAGCTAGGGCACGTCCTCTTCATGCTGGCCAGATATGGAGAAGAGTTAGACGTGCTCCTTCCGGCTCTCCAGACTTACCGCGGCACGGGCGATTTAGAGGGCGAGATGCGTACCGCGGCAGCCATTGGGTGGGCATATTTTGAGGTCGCGCACCGTCGTGAGGGTGTCACCATCCTCACGTCGGTACTACGCCGCTGGGAAACCACCTGCGGCGAGCCCTCGTCGGCGGCGGCGGCGTTGCACATTTCCCTGGGGAATCTGTACTGGGCGGATGGAACGGGCGACGAGGCGTTGCCCCTCTTCGTGCGGGGAGGAGAGTTGGCGTCCGCGGTCGGTGATAATCGCCTGCTGGGACTCGCCGAGTCGCGCCGGGGAGTGCAATTACAGGGCATGGCGCGAATCGACGAAAGCCTGGAGGCGTACAACCGATCCATCCAGCTTTCCGAGATGACGGGCGATCTCGACACCCTCAGCCGGAGCCTCAATAATCGCTCCATCATTCACGGCATATTTCGAC
>JANWJD010000089.1 GCA_025449555.1 Chloroflexota bacterium
CAAGGAGGCGGCCACCTACGAGTCGTATCCGGCATATGCGGCGCATTTCGAGCGCATGGGAGTCCCAGCTATCGACACCACTATCGCTGCTTCGAGGCCGGAGGACATCCAGAGCGCGCTGGCAGGCTGGGACGGTGTGGTGGACGAGATCGTGGTGCGCGCGATTACGGCAGACGATACCGCGGACGAGGTTTTTCAGTTAATTGATGCCACGCGCCCGCTGTAGCGAGCCCGCCACGCGATGGTCCGTCTCAGGCCTGCGTCTGCGGTGTCGTGTGGACCGTTACCCGAACGTCGGTTGCCACGGCAACCGTGCGGTAGAGCGGTCAACGCCCTTTGAAGCGCTCTGTGAGGTGCTCGGCTTGCTCCTGGGTAGGCCCGACCAGTTCGATGTGCAAATCCATATGGTCGAAGCGATTTGGTTCGGCCTTGGGTCGAACCGCCTCGATGGTCACGGTCGCACGGTGTAACTCAATCCCCTCCTCGTCGGCGAAATCCTCCATCAGGTGCGTACCGCACGAGGCGATCCCGGCCAGAAACGCCTCCATTGACACGATCTCTTCGTTCGGGCGTGCGGGTCCGTCGATGATGAAATGATGCTTTCCGGCCGAGTTCAAGGTTCGACCATGAACGTGGGTGGTGGTGGACACCACTGAGTTCACGATCCATGATTCCTCGCTCATAGCACATGCCTCCGTTTACGTTGGACGAGTATCCTATGGTACGCGACTCTCGGTATGGTCCGTCCGGGCTCAAACAAGCTGTCGTTCGTAGGTTTCAACACTCTCTGCGGCGTGCAACCTTCCGCCCTCCAGAATCTCAACTCGGGTCACGCCGATGCGCTCCAGAAAGTACCGGTCGTGTGATACCACCAGAAGTGGACCTTCGAATTCGGCTATCGCGCGTTCGACTGCCGCGAGGGCCGGCATGTCCATATGACTCGTGGGCTCGTCCAACACCAAAAAGTTTGCCCCGGCCAGAATGAGGATTGCCAGTGCGAGCTTCGATCGTTGCCCGTAACTGAGTGTCTCCACCGGCTTGAAGACATCACCGCCGGCAAAAAGAAACTTGTGGAGATAGGTTCGCGCCTCGTCAACGTGCATCTCGGTGCGAGCTCGAAAGACATCCAGCACCGCAGACCCCGGAGGCAACTCATCACTTTCCTGCGAAAGGATTCCTGCCCGAATACTGGGGCCGAATCGGATGCTTCCCTCATACGGAACCTTCCCTGAAAGGCAGCCTAACAAGGTACTCTTGCCGGATCCATTCTCTCCCAACAGTGCTACGCGGTCCCCGCCACGAAGGTGCAAATTGACCTCGGCCAGGACGGGTACGTCGCGGTACGACGCACGGACGTTGGCCGCTTCCAGCACTATTCGGTCGTCGGCGACGGCTCCGGCGGTGAGATCCGCCAGGTGTAAACCCCACATTTGCTTCGGCTTCTCGATTCGGTTCTCTTCAAGGCCTCGTTCCAACCGTCGCTCTCGGGCTTTCGCTTTGTGTGCCACCTTCTTTGCCACGCGGCGCTGGTGATCCGCACCCGCGCCGGATTTCGTCCGAGCCTCTACTCCGCGAGCCTGTTCTTTCGTTCTCCTGATGTCCTCTTCGATGCGGGCGATTTCGGTCTGCTGGTCCCGATACGCGGCGAGCTGTTTCTGCTGCTCACGTAGGTGAGCCTCGGCATAGTCGCTGTACGAACCTGGCCACTGGCGGAGCGTGTGTTCCGTGGCATCGATTTCGAGTATGGTATCCACCGTTCGGTCCAGGAATCGCCGGTCGTGAGAAACAATCAGGTAGGTTCGGTCGCTCTGGCTCACGAACTGCTCCAACCAGAGGAGGGCAGGCAGATCGAGGAAATTAGTCGGCTCGTCCAGCAGGAGCACTGAGGACCCGGACAGCAGCAGGCGAGCCAGCGAGAGCTTGGTCTTGTTCCCCCCGGAAAGGGTGGCTACGGGCGCGTCCCGGTCGCGTGCCTGCAACCCCAGTCCGTCGACTACCTGGTCCACCCGAGCATCAAGCGCATACCCGTCCAGTCGCTCAAACTCTTCGCGCACTGACGCGTACTCGGCCAGAAGTAGTTCGAGTGTCGCTCCGCTCGCGGCCAGGAGTGCGCGTTCGAGCTCGGCCAGCCGGGTGTACTGCTCTCCCAGGCGACCCGCTCCGCGCAGCAATGCAACCCGCAAAGAAAGTTGCAATTCGTCGGCGGGATACTGCGGAAGATACGCCACGCTGTTCGTGGGATGAATGCGAACGCTTCCGCTGTCTGGTGGAAGTTCCCCGGCAATAATGCGCAGCAAGGTCGACTTGCCCGAGCCGTTCGGCCCGATCAGACCGGCACGGGAGCCCGGCGCAAGAGAAAATGTAATGCTGCGCAGTATCTGGTCTGCACCGAATACCTTGGAAACGTTGCTGACCTGTAGCACGTACTGCCCTCCTTGCACCTCTCTTTCTTTGTTACCCAGTTTCGGTGTGCAGATGCAAAAACCACGGGTGATACGCACTCGTGGCCGGGGGAATTGTGAACCAGGGAAATGCAATGCGGCGGGCGCCCGCGCGCCCGCCGCATCTCTAGACCCCGCGTGACTCCGGACGAACTATCAACTACCCCATTGCTGGAAAGTTGAATATACCTGCGGAATCGGCGGCATGGCGTCTCCCGCCAGTCGATGCTGCGTCGGAGCAACGGCTACAGGGTGCTGTGCTGCTCCCCAGAACGCGGTGATCGCCCCTAGGCCCAGCACAAGAGCAAGCGCGGTCCTTCGAATCCCCCTGAGTTTCATCGCTACCTCCCACTATCCTGTCACCACCCGGTTCGGCATCAATACCAATCTCAAGTATTGATTGACGTAAATTGTACGCCAGCCAGCCAAACATAGATATACGTCTTTTGCCGTAGGGCAGCCTACTCCTTTTGGAGAGTAAGGGAGTATGCCGTGGCGAACGACTATTGATCGCGCGGCAGGCGCGATGCCATATTCGGTCGCGGTCTGCCTCAACCAGCAGATACGTCAAGCATTACTATTCGGTAGAGATAGTCTAGGTGGCGCGTGCGGCCTTCGTTTGGGCCGCCTGGACTGCATACTCGAGTGCCCGCTCTGTCTCACCGCGCTCACGTAGGACGAGACTGTAGCCGAGCGCGGTATCGGCGTAGGCGGTATGACGGCCGGCACGGTCGAGTGCGCCCAGGGCGCGCACATAAAGATCGTCGGCCAGCTGGGAATCACCGTCACGTTCCGCGATCTTCGCCTGCACGATCCACGCGTCAATGCGCGCGATATCGTCATCGTTGCGTGCCATGCCCTCGGCCATCCTGGCCTCAGATCGAGCTTCTTCGAGTTCATCGAGCCGGAGATGCACTGATGCGAGGGTACTGTGCGCCATGGCTTCGACCTCACGGGCCTTGACGATTTGGGCTCGTGCTACCGCTTCCGCTCCGCATTCGAGCGCAGTCTTCAAATCGTCCAGTTCCTGATACCGCATAGCGAGATTGTTGAGTTCGCGGGCCGCCTGTTGTTCGTTCTGATGTGCCGTGAAGGCGGCGACACTGAGACGCGAATACCGAAGTGCGTTGGCCGCGTCTCCCTTGCGGTTGTAGGCGAGACTCAGGCCGGAGTATACAGCGCCCAGCGTGTTGAGATCCGAGACGCGTCGGAAGAGATCCCGTGCACGCTCGTAGTGCTCGATTGCACCCTGGCTATCTCCTCGAATGTAGAGAATGTGGCCAATGCCGGTCGTGACCCGACCCACCAGGGTCGGATCCTCGGAATCTCCGGTTGAAGCGTCCAGTGCATCGCGGAGATGGCGAAGTGCTTCGTCGTAGTTTCCCGTGCCGTAGAGGGCGCGACCCATTTCCATCTGCAAATAAGGAGTCAAGGCCGAATCGTCGCGCTGCTTGGCGGCCGTGAGCCCCTGTTGGAGTACGGCCACGGCCTCTCGCGGATGGCCCGAATCGATGAGGGCGCGACCACGGAGCCATTCCGCGCGTGGGCGAAGGGCCGCGGACACTTCCAGGTTCTCCAACTTCTCCAGAGCGGCATCAGCCTTCCCTCGGACGATGTCAGCTTCCACGTAATCCAACACCAACTCCACGCCTCCCTCGCGGGTTCCGGGAGCATCTTCCAGGAAGTAGCTGATGGGCAGCTCCAGTCGAGACGCCACGATCGATAACGCGCGCAGGGAGATTCGACTTCGGCCGAGCTCTACCAGGCTGAGGAAGGAACGGGTTAAATCGTCCCGGCCCACGTCTGCCAGGCTCATTCCGCGTGCCTTTCGAGCGGCCCGGATGCGCTGACCAACGTCGGCAGCCAGGATGTCAATCTGTGCCTTGCCTTCGCGACCCTGAGATGTCGTATCTTGCATGTCTCCCCCGGTTTCATCTGTCATTGTCGAGTCTTCATTGACCCACAGTGTACACGAAGATTGACGAAATGGATACTATTTCGACGCGGCAACCGAGATGATTACGAGAGACGTGCTCTGCCGGCGGCAAGCAGCAGCCAGAGTCGGGTCAAGTGGCTTGGACGTTGTCGACCGATGATTGTTCGAGATCCCGCTCAGGAGCCGAGCTAATGCTCGACACGTACAGATCAACGCATGAACGCCGCACTGAACAGCCGGCGTTCCACCTCGGGCCGCCAGGACGACCGCCGGGTTGTCGGTGGTTAGCTCGCGGCTGCTTCCACTTCCGCGTGCAGAGCGGTGCATTTACGCCAGCCGTCCCGCTTGAACAACCGCTGCAGTGCCTCTACCTGCGCATCCACCTCGTAAGCAGATGAAACCTCGACGATACGGATTTCGCCCGTATCGTCATTGCGTACCGGAATCTGGTACTCGAACAATCTGTGCCCCCCCAAAAGTCATGGTCGACAATCGAAATGCAAGGTGGAATTTGACCTCAGAAGCCTATCATGAGATCACGACTCCGTCAATACGCAAATACAGGGGAGCAGCATGGCACAGCGAACGGCCGCAGCCATCGTGATGGCGGGACTTCTAGGGGCGCAATTGCATGCTGGAGGGCTGGGGGCACACCGGTTCAATGCGGGAACTCATGCAGGAAAGACGTTTTCGGCGACCAGCGGACCATACACGATTTCATTCAAGGCCTCAAGCGGCGCCATCACCGTCACTCCCAAAGGGAAAAAGGTACACCTGACCATACGGGAATTGGGTACAGACAAGAAGTCCGACCTCCTGTACTCCGTCCGGTCTGTACGTCATTCCGGGCCCACCTATACCTTGTCGGGAAACGCCGGATGGGCTGCGTTTTCACTGGCGTTGACCCTTCCTCCCGGTCAACCGGGCATGGTGCATTTCGTCCTCTCGCTGGTGCCCAAAAAGAGCGCCCCTGTGGCACGGCGCAGCGTGCCCGACGTCCAGGTAGTCGGTGCGCCGGCTTCGACTATTACGCTCTATGACCCCGCGCCACCGATCGCCGGTTCATCACTGTTTGTGTCCAACAAGCCATTGGGAAGTAGTGTCCTGTACCTGGCAAATCTCACGAC
>JANWJD010000090.1 GCA_025449555.1 Chloroflexota bacterium
AGATGAGCCTCAGTTACGTCCCGGGTGACGGTTGTCCACGCGACTTTTACGCCCGTCTGGGATTCGAGGACACGGGCAAGCAACACGGAGGCGAGATCGAGATGCGCCTGGAGCTCTAGAGCTGCTGTCGGAACCGTAGAGGTGGTCGTAGGCCGGTCGCTCCGTCGCCGGCTCGCTGGTGGTGATTCAACCGTTCCGCCCATGACATTAGCCCGCTTGTTCACCGAAGGCGGCTGCGAATACTCGGCTGATCTTCGCGGCCAGGATGAAGTCATTCAGCGACAACCCCTCAACGCTATGCGTGTACAGTTCGATCCGCACCCGGTTCCAGCGATGGATCGTGAGGTCGGGATGATGGTTCTCGCTCTCCGCGATCTCACCAATCTGGTTCACCGCGGCCAGCGCTTGCTTGAAGTTGCGGAGCCGCACATCGCGCGCCAGTCGCTCGTTTTCCAGACTCCAGCCGGGCACCTCCGGCATGAGCTCGGTCACCTCCTGCTCCGAGAGAAGTCGGGCCGTACGATCCGGCGAGGCGTGCCGGTCGGCGAGATCTGACATAGGGCAACCTTCTCTTTTGTCGTCTTCGGAAGAACGGAGTAGCTTGTAGGCCGGTCGCTCCGTCGCCGGCTCGCTCGCGGTGGCTGGAACGTGCCACTAACAACAGTATGTTCGCCGCACAAGCAGCATATAAAAAGCGGCCGGAACGCCCCCAGCGTCCCGGCCGTTAGCTGTCCTCGAAGGACAGGCTCAGCACGGTGTATACGTTACTCCATTGGTTAAAAGCAGGTCAACAGACGCCCAGATGCGTATGTGTTCGCATTATCCCTTTGCAGGATCAAGCGAGCCGGCAATCTCCTGGACAACCAATCTGTGCTTGGTGCTAGACGCGGAGCGTGGGAAGACGCTCATCAGATTCCACACAAGTTGAGCGGACATTCCACCTAATTAATGCCGGGAATCCCCGGCACCCCATGACCGCTCAGGCTGTACATCGATTCGTAAACCAGTAGCAGGTTCAACATCAGCACCAGTGCTCCGCAGGCAGCGGCCAGGAGTGTGGTTGGTCCGAGATTGACCAGACTCCCCATCAAGTCTCGACGTCGTGTGAAGTACACCAGGGCGATGATCGGAATCGGCAGCACCAAACTGAGCACGACCTGGCTCCAGAACAGGCTCTGCGTCGGATCGACCTTGAGAAACACAATGACGATCGCCGGGATCATCGTGACGATTCGTCGCACCGGCAAAGGCACGGTAAACCCTAGAAATCCCTGCATGATCACCTGACCCGCCATCGTGCCCACGGCGGAGCTGGAAAGACCGGAGGCCAGCAGGGAGATCCCGAAGATCGTACTGGCTGCGCTCCCGAGCAACGGTGTCAGCGTGTGATACGCCGAGGGGATGTCCGCAATCATGGTCAACCCGTGTTGGTGGAACGTGGCGGCTGCCATGTACAGCATGGCCATATTGATCAACCCGGCCAGTCCCAGCGCAATCAGGATTTCAGGGAGGGTAAACCGAAAGATCCTCTTGGCCTCGACTTCGTTTCGTGGCACGATGCGGTCCTGTGTGAGAGCGGAGTGCAGGTAGACCACATGCGGCATCACGGTCGCCCCCATGATGCCGACAATGGGGATGATGCTGCTTCCCCCGATATAGGGCACGACGCTGTGATACGCGACATCACCCCACGCGGGCCGTGAGAAAAACGTCTCGATGACATAACTCGCCGCGATCACGCCGATCAATCCGGTAATGATCGCTTCGACTGGACGGACACCGTAACGCTGCACGGTCAAAATGCCGTACGTCGCGAAGGCGGTGACGATGACCGAAATACGCAAGTCCAGGTGAAAGAGCAGATTGAGGCCGAGCGCCGCGCCCAGGAATTCGGCGAGATCAGTCGCCATCGCGCCTATTTCCGAGACGATCCACATGGGAAAGACGACCGCGCGCGGGAAATGCTCCACGCAGAGATCAGCCAGGTTGCGGCCGGAGGCGATACCGAGCGTGGCCGATAGGGTCTGCATGAGCATCGCGACCAGATTGGCCAGGACGATGGCCCAGAGCAGTTGGTAGCCAAACTGACTCCCGGCCGCAATGTTGGTCGCGAAGTTCCCTGGATCGATGTACGCTACGGACGCGACGAACGCCGGACCAAAAAATGGCGCGAGCTTGAGCAGTCCGCTTCGATGTCCGTCGAGCGAAGCGTGGCCGGCAGTTGTGAGGTCTGATTCATCTCCGAGGGGTTCGAGTCGAGAGCCGTCATCGGGCTCGTCTCGATATGCCCTCATCGGCGAGACCCTTCCGCCTCGTCGCAGGCGAGAGCAATCAAGATATGCTTCGCCAGATCTCCACCGAGCGCGTGCACACTATCCGGGCCGCCCATTCCGACCCGCACCGTCACGACCCCACCGAACGGAGCAATCGACTGCACCGTCACTGTTTCCTCGAGAATCAGACCGAGCGATGCCAGATACTGTAGCACCGGTCCTTCTTGCTGGTCGATGCGGGAGATCACACCAGTCGCCCCCACCGGCAATTCGGTGAGACGCACCATCTCCCGTGGCATGATGACCCCCTCACGGGACGGTATCGGATCGCCGTGCGGATCGACCGTGGGATTCCCCAGTTTGGTCGCGATGCGCTCCTCGAGGTCTTCGGACAGCACGTGTTCCAGCCGATCCGCTTCCTCATGCACCCGATCCCAGGGCACACCCAGGAGCTCACTCAAGAACAGCTCGATGAGCCGATGGTGCCGCAGCATCTCGAGGGCTACCGCCACGCCGCGCTCGGTCAAATCGACCCCGTGGTACGGCATGTGCCGGACCAGCGGACCATCTTCGTCCTCCGCCAGGCGCTTGATCATGGCGGTCACCGAAGGCGGCTTGACACCCAGCCGATCCGCCAGCATCTGGGTGGTCGCGCGCCCCTCGTCTTCGTGCAGCAGATAGATCTGCTTCAAATATTCCTGTTCTGCTACTGAGGCGGGCGACAACGGCATGTCCTGCATCCTGAATTTAGACTCATCTAAATATAAGGTACAGGGCGAGTATAAATCAAGTCATGGGCCAAAAGCGCGGGCTTCGATGCACCGGTCGTGGGTCGGGGCTCCGTCCCCGACGCGTTTCGCATACACACGCGCTCACCGTCCCATCGCATCCAATATTTCCGCCAGCTCGATGACGCCTGTCCAGCCGGTACCGTCGTTTTCGGCGCTCCAGACGGCCGACAGCACCAACCGCGCGATGCCCCACCGCCGCACTCGTTCTGATTCCACCCCCAGATCATCCGCCGGCGCAGCATCAAACGCGGCAAGCTCATCCGGCTCACCGCTCCCATGCCGGTGATATACTCACCCCAAAAATGACGGATGTGCACTCGCTCTGATGAGTACTGCTCGAGCCACCTGCCCGCCTGCTGCGATCTTGATCTCAGCACTGGTGGGACTTCTCCTGTACAGCGGAGCATTCGCCGCCGGGCCGAAACCGATGCGCACGCCTCCCGGTTGGCCCCAGACCGTCCTCGTGCCGCGTCTATCGGTGCTCGCGCGGATCGAACCGGTGAACATGATGCATCCCGCGGACTCCGAGGCGCCGCAACGCATTGACGACGTGGCCTGGTACTCCCGGGGACACCGGCCGGGAGAACGAGGGCGAGCCGAGCTCTTTGGACACCTCGATTCGACCTGCTGTCCGGCCATTTTCTATCAGCTTCGCACCATGAAACCCGGCGACCTGGTGCAGGTGCGGTACAAAACCGGGAAACCGTTGACCTTTCGAGTTCGCTGGCAGGCGACCTACTCACGCACCCGTCTGCCGCTCTCGTTCATGTACGGCCCCACCACCGACCACGGCCTCATGCTGGTTACCTGCTCCGGACTGTTCCATCGTGACGGCACCGGCTACGACCACCGCTTGATTGTCTATGCCACGCTGATACCTTAGCGCACGACCGGGCCGCATGATGTGCCATGGTCCTGACACGCCCTGCATCCCCGCACACCCTCGGTAGAGCCCATCCGCGGTAGAGCCGGACGCCTCTGGTCGGGCCAGAGGTCTCCGGTAGGGACGGCCCGCGAAGCAGTGGCCGTCCGCCCGGTCACCCCGACACCAGGGCGGCGGGACACTGCGGCCGGCGCCGCGGGCCCGCCGTACAGGGGCAGTCTCACCCGGTTTGCTCCGTTGCACCATGACTCAGTAGTACAGTGGAAACCGAGGCATCAGACAGGGAGGGGCCGGTTCATGACTCTCCGATCCAGCGTAAACCTCTTCGATCTCGACAACCGTGTCGCCGTCGTCACCGGGGGCACGGGCGCCCTCGGCACCGCCATGGCACTCGGGCTGGCGCGGGCCGGTGCCCGGGTCGGGGTGCTGGCCCGCCGCCCGGCAGCGGCCGAACGCGTGGTGGCGAGCATCGAAGCAGCAGGGGGTACCGCGGTTGCCGTGCCGGCCGACGTGCTGCGAGTCGAACAGCTCATCTCGGCGCGCGATGTGCTGCTGGAGCAGTGGGGACATATCGACCTGTTGGTCAATGCGGCTGGAGGAAACGTCCCCGCGGCGACCGTCAGCGAATCACACTCGTTTCTGGATGTCACGGCGGATGCCTGGCGCACGGTCGTCGATCTGAATCTGATCGGCACCATTCTTCCATGTCAGGTTTTTGGTGGGGCGATCGTGCAACAGGGCCACGATACTGGCGGCTCCATTGTGAATATCTCATCCATGGCGGCCGATCGCGCCCTGACTCGGGTTCAGGGATACGGGGCCGCGAAGGCCGGCGTGGAATCGCTCACTCGCTGGCTCGCCGCCGAGCTGGCGCGCGTCTACGGCCCCGGCTTGCGGGTAAACGCCATCGCCCCGGGCTTCTTCATCGGCGACCAGAATCGTGCCCTGCTCATCGACCCGGACGGGAACCTGACCGAGCGGGGAAGACGTATCATCGACCACACGCCGGCCGGGCGGTTCGGCGAGCCGGACGACCTGGTAGGTACCCTGCTCTGGCTCTGCAGTCCCGGCGCCAGGTTCGTGACGGGGATCGTGGTGCCGGTCGATGGGGGATTCAGCTCC
>JANWJD010000091.1 GCA_025449555.1 Chloroflexota bacterium
AGGGAGCTGCAAGACCTCGAGTAGCCTCGGCACCATGAAGCCATGATCCGCCGTGAGCTCGGGGAGACTGTCCGGCAACTCCACCCAAAAGAAATCGAAGGCTATCGGGGGACCGCCGTCAGAGGGATCACGCTCAAAGTGCCGCCAGGTTTCGGCAGGGTCGCCGTGGCAGCGGAGGTGATAGAAGCGGCGATGATCGACCTCCGTGCGCCCGTAGTCAGACCTAGTGCGAAATTGCTCACCCAGGAACCGCTCCACCGTCAATTCATGCAGTCCGGTCTCTTCAAATGCTTCCCGCAGTACCGCTTCCTTTGGGTCTTCGTGCGGCCGAACGGCGCCGGCCGGTACCTGGATTCCAGCTTCGGGCTGGAAAGGATGGCTAAACACGAGCAAGCGGTTGCCATGCGTGATGTAGGCAAACACTTTGCTCGTGACGGGGATCGGTACCTGCACCCGGACGCGAGTGCCAACTCCAGCCTGGCTCTCGACCCACATAACTCCGCCTGCGCGCTCGGCACGCTCGCGCATCGACTTCAGCCCCAGGTGCCCGGGGAAGGAGGCATTGGGATCGAACCCTTGCCCGTCGTCGCGCACTTCCAGCGTCACGGCTGCATCCCGCGTCTCGAGGTGCAGTTCCAATCGCTCCGGCTGGGCGTGCTTGACAGCGTTCTGCATGGCCTCCTGCGCAATCCGATACAGCGCCTCTTTCACCGGCAACGACACCTCCGGCTCATCCGAGGTAACCAACTCGGCCGCGATTTCGTGCCGGGCTTTGAAAGCAACGATATGCCGTTGCAGCGCGCGTACCAGCCCCTCCTCTTCCAATGCTTCCGGACGTAGCTCAAAGATGAGTGCCCGCATCTCAGCCAGGGCTCCGTGCGCCAGATCACTCAGTTGTTCGAGTTTCTCCGCCAGCGGGCCGTGCGTGTCGATCCCTGCCCGTTCCAGCATCATCTGGGACGTTCGGGTTTGAAGGGTCATGGAGAAGAGCGCCTGGGTTACCGAGTCGTGAAGTTCGCGCGATATCCGCTGGCGCTCCTCCCGCACGGCTCGTTCTGCCTCAATACTCTCGGTTATGTCCCGAATGACCGTCAAAATATGGGGGCCGCCCTTGAAGACGAATGCAGCACCATGCGCCTCGACATGGAACCGAGTCCCATCTTTACGCAGATGGACTGCGCGGCTCTGGAATGTGCGACCCGCCTCAATACTCTGCTGGTTGTCCAGGATGAGGTGATGATCGTCCGGATGTATGAGCGTGCGCACATGCAGTCCGATCATCTCCGGCCGGACATACCCATACAGGCGACTCGCCGCGGGATTCACCTCGACTATGTAGCCGTTCAAGTCGCGAATGATGACCCCATCCCCGGTTGCCTCAAAGATAGCGCGGTAGTCCCCCGCCGCTTCTCGGTGCGCGGTCACCCTACTCAACGCTGTCTCCTGTCCTCATATCCCTATCGTGCGGATCCTGGCTGCATAGTATCACCCTCCTGTCACGGCTTGGGGCATGGGTCGAGTGTTCCTTGGCGTCAGGGCGCCGAACTTCTCCGTGATCTCACGCCCGTGCAGACGAGATCTCCCACAGATGAGAGTAAACGCGCAGGCGGCGGACTGTTACCCACGAACAGTCCGCCGCCTGCGCTCAAGTATGAGGAGCTGAGTGGAATACCCCTATGGCGAGTACACAATCAGGCTAGAGACGGCATATGCATGGCGTGGTCCTACCCCGGGAGAACTCCCTTCATACGCTTCCAGCATCAGCGGTTGGACAGGCCCTCCGTATCGGCCCGAGGGTGCGTAGGGGCCGCCCCGGTCCATGGTGCGCGTCACAATGAAGCGTGCTTCGAATCGGCCCACCGCGTCGACCGTCGCCTGGGCGATGGGCTGCATCACGAAGTTGGCATCAGGAACCGTGTAGATAAGGCGGACATGTTGGCCCGGATGAAAGCCAAGACCGACTGCACGCACTGTGCTGCCAAGGTGCGCGGCGTTCGACACGTGCTGACCGTAGCGTTTTGGCCAGAGAGGGAGGAGATGAAGCTCGGCACCCTGTCCAAAGACCGTGGCGGATGCGGAGGGCGAGGCCGCGTGGGTTATGGCTGCATGTGGGGCCAGAGAGAACGCGGCTCCGGCGAGGCCGAGAGTCACGAGTGGGACGAGGGATTTGAGGGACCGCATGGTAGAACCTCCTATGGGGTGACCAGAGCATAAGATGATTTCGTCCAGCCGGCTTGGTTGATGAGAGAGGCCGGACTGATACCACTATGACCTGGCGATCCGCGAGCGTCATCGGCTATGCGACAGATGCAGGTCCTGGATAAATGACGCACGGCATGAGAGTGGCGACACCTCCGTGCCCCACTTCTATCAAAATCTGAAGGCAAACCAGGAGAGCAGTATGCAGATTCAGACCGCGCAGGATGTCCAGCGGCTGATGGCAGGATTGATCGATTCCACCTGGGCGTTTTCCGCGCTGGCTGCTGCCATGGAACTGGGATTGCTCGATGCCCTCGATCCCGCCTGCTCCGCAGCCGATGCGGCAGCAAAGACCGGAGTCACGACTGACGTGGCGCGGGCGCTGCTCGACATACTGGTATCTCTGGGCCTGACACAGCGAGAAGGCGACCGCTATCAGGCTACTCTCGGAGCCAGTCAATCCTTGCTGGAGGCGCAACGAGACGATGTCCTTGCCTGGCTGCGGAGCACGCACTTCCAGAGTCGCGGGTTGGTCGACGCGGCACGGCACGGCTCGCTCCAGGCTGGGTGGATCCACACCGATCCTGAGATTCTCCAGGCACAGGGACGAACCGGGCGAGCGCCGATCCATGCCATGGCCGCTCAGGTATTCCCCCAACTCCCCGGTCTGGAAGATCGTCTCCGGTCACCCGATGCCACCTTTCTCGACGTCGGTATCGGGGTCGGGATCATCTCGATCGAGATGTGTCGCATCTACCCCCAGCTCCGCGTCGTCGGTCTGGAACCGGGTGAGGTACAGGCCGCGGAGGCGCGCCGCAATATCGCAGCGGCCAGCCTTGAGGACCGCATTGAGGTGCGGCCGCAACGGCTGGAGGAACTCACCGATCGTGAGTCCTTCGATCTGATCTATCTCCCTCAAGTCTTCATGCCGATAGAGGTAGTAAGGGACGGTCTCAGCCGCGTGCATCGGGCGCTGCGTCCGGGCGGCTGGGTGTTTGTGCTCGCCATCACCGCCCCCGGTGAGGACCTGCACGCATCCACCACGCGCCTGCTGAATGTCATGTGGGGAGGTAGCCCGCTCCTCGCCGAGGAGGTCGCCGATGTGACTCGTTCCGCCGGTTTCGAATCGGTCCAGGTGGGCGGCCCGCCGGGCAGCCTGATGAAGTCCATCATGGGGCGTCGGTCGGTGTAGTCTATGAGCTATTGACTCTCTGGCATGGACAATAGTGTACTTTCCTGCTGACAGTCGAATAATTACGAGCCTTTTGGGAGGCGAGAGGAAGCGGGTACTCGATTTCCTCGCCGGCCGGTAGCCGGGACCCCTCCCCACCGGTGGCTTGTCCGGCTCCGGCTTGAGGACCCATTGGCGCCCGGTACAATAACCGCATGCCTCTGGGCTCATTTTCTGCATCTGATCCAATCCCACTGACCGTCGAGCAAGCCCGACGCATTGCCGTGCGTGCCCAATTGCTCGATGGCTCCGCAACCGATATCCTCGGCACGGTTCGCCAACTGAGCTATCTCCAGCTTGATCCCACCAATCGCGTGGCGCGGAGCCATCTTCTCGTGCTCTGGAGCCGGCTGGGGAAATACAACCCAGCTGAGGTCGAGCGCCTGCTCTGGCAGGACCGCGCACTCTTCGAGTGGCGGGCGTTCATCTACCCTACCGATGCTCTGCCCGCCATTCGATCCCATATGGAGCGTTTACGACGCGAGCATGCCGAGTCCCCCGAGCGCGTCGGACAGTGGCTCCAGGTGAATGAACCCTTCCGCCAGTACATGCTGACGGAGATGCGCGAGCGAGGACCACTCTTGTCCCGCGACTTCGAGGACCGGGCGATCGAACCGTGGGCGTCGACGGGCTGGACCGGCAATCGCAACGTCTCGCAGATGCTTACGTTTCTTGCCGCCCGGGGAGAGATCACCATCGTTGGGCGTCAGGGGCAGCAGCGGCTCTGGGATCTGGCGGAGCGCTGGTTTCCCGAAACCGAGCCCCTCTCGGATGAGGAGGCCGATCGTTGGTTCGTCCGTCAGCGGCTAAAAGCGCTCGGCATCGCAACGCGAGCGTTTATCGAGCAGCCCTCCGTCGTGAGCTACACTCGCCAGCCACTGACTTGTCCGGATATCGTGCGCAGCGGTCTCGCCGTCCCTGTCTCCATAGAAGGCGTGGCGGGAGACTGGGTGGTCGATTCGGACGCCCTCACCACGATGGACACGCCTCTGTCCCCTCGCACGACGCTGCTCTCGCCGTTCGACCGGCTGATTCACGACCGCGACCGGACGGAAGCCCTCTTCGGCTTCCAGTACAAGCTGGAAATGTATGTGCCCAGGCAACAGCGGCAATACGGCTACTTCGTCCTGCCGGCGCTCCACGGAGACCGCTTGATCGGACGCGTCGATCCGGATTTCGATCGAAAGCAGCAAGTCCTCCGCGTCCATTCCCTTCACCTCGAGCCGGCGGTACACCACCGGGCAAGGGCGCTGGTCGAGGGAGCCCTACACGAGCTGGCCGACTGGCTTGGCGCACGGGATGTGGCTCTGGCCTAGCTCATGGTGGCCGCGCACTCGGTCCGGCACAAGGGACACCAGACGGCGTTTCTTGTTGATGCAATCGGAACGATCCACAAGCCTAACGCCTGGTAGAGGTTTGCCGATTCGCCAGGCAAGCCACTGCTTTGAACTGGATAGCTCGCAATTCCGCAAAATCGATCAAGCACGGCAGTCGTGATCCCGATATGCTGCTCCCATGGACACCGTGCTGGGACGTGATCGCCTCCGAGGGTTTCTCGATCTCATCCTGAGCAGCCTGGATGAGCAGATCGATGGTCCGGGCATCGCGGCCCGAGGATGTTTGAGCCGGTATCACTTCGATCGACTCGTCTCCTCGGCCATCGGCGAGTCGCCGGGCGCGTTCCGGCGCCGTATCCTGCTCGAGCGCGCCGCCTGGGAACTCCGCGGTACCCAGGACACCATCACCCGCATCGCGCTGGGCGCAGGCTACCGGTCGACCGAGGCCTTTACGCGCGCGTTCGCGCGGGCCTTCGGCACGACACCGGCCAGGCATCGCAAGGGGGCGAACGGCTTCCGGCTGGATGCACCCAACGGCGTCCATTTTTATCCACCGGGCGGAATCACTCTGCCCAAACCTCATGAGGGGAGCAATCACATGGACTTTGTCGATCGCATGGTTGGGCACGACATCTGGTTTACAAATCGATTGTTGGACCGGGCAGGGGAGATACCGCCCGAGGCACTCGACCAGCCCATTCCCGAAGGCTGGGGCTGGGGAAGCAACGGTGGCAATGGGGAAACGCTGCGCTCGATCCTGAACGAGATGGTGGCAAACAAGGAAAACTGGTCCGCTACGATCGCCGGCCGATCTGCCCCCACTGATGGGGGCACCAGTCTCGAGGCCATGAAGCAGCGCTACGCCGTTGCTGGCCCGGAATTCGCCGGTCTCGTGCGCGGGATTAGAGATCGGGGAGACTGGGACGCGGGCTTTGTCGATGCCCTCTGCGATCCGCCGGAAAGCTTCACCTATGGCGGCATGCTGGCCCACGTCGCTACCTTCTCGGCTTTTCGGCGCACCATGGCGGTATTCGCCTTCCGCGAATTGGGCGTCCACGATATCGGCCTGGGCGATCCGATCGAATGGGAACGATCCCTCTCCTGAGATTGCGACGCGACTCCTTGACGGCCCGCCCGATGAATTCACCGGGTGGGCCGTCGTCCATTTCTTGTTTATTCTGTGCGGGCCTGGCCCATACGGCTCGATAGTTCTCAGGAAGTGCGTGGCGCTGTCCAACACCCAGGTGTCGTGTAGGCTGGTGCGATGGAAGACTCACCTGAACAGCGCTTCGATTTGAGTGCCGCCAGGGCAACCGCGCTGGCAGCCGCGCGGGAGTGGGGACTCGAGCTCGGGGATCCGTTTGCGCTCTCGAATGTTTCCTACGTAGCACCGGCAGGCCACGCTGTGCTCAAGGTCGCGTGGGAAGGGGACGACGAGTCGCTGCACGAGGGCGATGCACTCGCCCTCTGGGACGGCGACGGCGCGGTGCGACTGCTCCGACGGTCGGGGCGCGCCCTGCTCGAGGAGCGTGCGACTCCGGGGGATGACCTCTCTGCACTGGCCGATGACGAGGCGACCGCCATCGCCGTCGACCTCGCAATACGGCTCTGGCGGCGGGTGGGATCGCCGTTCCGGCCGGTTACATCCGAAATTCCGCGCTGGCTCGACCGGGCGGAGCGCGAGGGAAGCGAGCTTGTTCCGCTCGCTCGCGAGTTGCTGGTCGAACTCGACCCGGGCGCGGATTGGCTCGTGCATGGCGACTTCCACCATCACAACATCCTTCGTCTGGGCGAGCGATTCGTGGCGATCGATCCGAAACCGTACCTCGCCGATCGGGAGTACGACCTGCCTGCGTTTCTCTGGAGCCCAATGGACAACCGGATGGAGGACCGGGCACAGACAGAGCGGCGCATCGCAGCGTTTGTCGCGACCGGTCTGGACGACTTCCGAATCCGCGCATGGACGGTCATTCGTGGCGCGTACTTACGGCCCGACTACGCCGACCAGATCAGGGCGCTCCTCCCTACGCACCATCTACCGCGCGAGCATTGACATCATCGATCACGAATGCCATGAAGCCCAGAACATCCCGGCGTCGAGACGACCGGCTCCGTCGAACCGGCTGCTCGCCGCGCCGCAGGGCCAGAGCTTCATTGATCACCGCATGCCAGGTGATGGGAAAGGTGGAGAGCGCGTACCGACAAGCGCCCGACTTTGAGGTGATGTCTCCGGTGGCGATCGTGTAATGCAGACGGGCCACGCCCGGCACACACCATTGCAGGATGCCGTTCATCGCCTGCTCGCTGGCCAGGGACCGCACCCCAGATCCAGCGCTCCGTCCCTGCTTTACCAGTCCCCACCAGTACGAGTTGAGGTTGTCGATGCTCCACTGCCGGGTGGCAGCGTGATCATGCCACATGCCGGGCGCGGCCGGACCGCGCACCGCGAGCGGATACCGTGCGAGCGTGAGCCAGGTTGAGGGGTTTGCATGTAGTCTCCGAGCGCGGTCGAACCAACCAGGTAGAGTCCCTCGATCCGACCGGGCAATGCTGCGTCGGCCAGTTCGAGATATCGGTTCACCAGCCCTCGTACGCCCGCCGGAAGGGAAGGTGAGGTGTTGGTTGCGCTTTTTCTTTCGATTCCAAACCTCAGAAGGTGCAGTATATGATCAAGCGATTCTATCGGCGTGCTGGGTCCGTGGGCTCAGCATGCCTCTACATCCAGGAGTAACCGTGACCGGAGTAGCATCAGTTGTGCCCAGGGCGTCCGATGAGTGCGCCTTGCGTACCGCGACCAATAGCGGACCGGTCGCACCGCAGGCTCAGATCTGGGTGCTCGCGGCCACGATCCTGGGCTCGAGTATCGCCTTCATCGACGGGACGGTGGTGAACGTGGCGCTGCCGACCTTGCAGCGGGACTTCCATGCCACCTCGGCCGATCTGCAATGGGTGATCGAAGCCTATTCCCTCTTCCTCTCCGCGCTCATTCTGGTGGGTGGCTCGCTGGGCGATCGCCTGGGACGGCGCAGGGTCTTCGCGTTTGGCGTTGCCCTCTTCACCGTTGCCTCGATTGCCTGTGGAGCGGCGCCGAACATAGGCTTTCTGATCGCCGCGCGCTGCGTGCAGGGCGTCGGCGGCGCCTGCCTCGTTCCCGGCAGTCTGGCCATCATCAGCGCCGCGTTCGATCCGGATCATCGCGGCAAGGCGATCGGTACCTGGGCGGGCTTCACGACCATCACCACGGTCATCGGACCGGTGCTTGGCGGCTTCCTGGTACAGCACGCGACCTGGCGCTGGGTGTTTTTTATCAATGTACCGCTCGCCGCGCTCACCCTGCTCCTGCTGTACCGGTTTGTGCCCGAGAGCCGCGACGAGCAGATCTCGGGGAGGCTCGATTGGCTGGGCGCGGTCTGCATCACCGGCTCCCTGGGAGGGATCGTGTTCGGGCTGATCGAAGCGGGGCCGCTCGGTTTCGGCGATCCAGTGGTGCGCTTCAGCCTGGTGGCAGGCGTGGTGCTACTGGTCGTCTTCGTGCTGATCGAAATGCGCGCCCCGGCGCCGATGATGCCGCTCGATGTGTTTCGTTCGCGTACCTTTACGGGCACAAATCTTCTCACCCTCTTGCTGTATGGGGGTCTGGGCGGGAGCCTCTACTTCTTCCCATTCGATCTGCAGCAGGTGGAGGGATACACACCCACGGCCGCCGGAGCCGCTTTCCTGCCATTTCCGCTGATTGTTTTCGCGCTTTCGCGCTGGACGGGAGGACTGATCCAGCACTACGGCGCCAAACTACCGCTTATCATCGGTCCGGTCGTAACGGGCGTGGGCTTCCTGCTCTTCACCCTGCCGGACATCGGCGGTAGCTACTGGACGACCTTCTTTCCCGGGGTCGTGGTCATGAGTCTCGGCATGTCGCTGGTCATTGCACCGCTCACCACGGCCGTTATGAACGCAGTCGAGACGCATCGTTCCGGCGTGGCTTCGGGTGTGAATAATGCGGTGTCACGGGCAGCCGGACTGCTGGCAATCGCGGTCCTGGGGTTGGTAGTGGCAAGCACCTTCAATTCAAACCTGGACAGTCACCTGAATAGCTTGCATGTCTCTCCCCACGTACGGAGCTTCATGGTGGCGCAGCAGACCAAACTGGCCGGAGCTAGTCTGCCGCCGGGATCGACTGCCACTCAGCGCGCCCAACTCGACCACGCGTTGAAGGAATCCTTCGTGTCCGGCTTCCGCGCCGCCATGATCGTGGCCGCGGGCCTGGCAGTGGTATGTGCTCTGCTGGCCGCCTGGCTGATCGAGGGCAAGCCCCCGCAAGCGAAGAAAGAGGAACAGGCCGCCTAACCTACATTTCAACGGCGGGGGCGGGATTCCTGTTAGTTTCAACCCGCGATATCGGCGCGTCTGCCCCTCTCCTGCGCCGCGGGGGGTGCTATCAGACCACGCAGCCGCGGCCCATCCAGCCCACTTGCACTGGCTTCCCTTCCTCCACGATGACCGGTACCGTGCGATTGCCGCCCGTGAGTTCCAGCATCCGGGCGCGCGCCGCCGGGTCCGCCTCCACGTCGTATTCCAGGAAGTCGATCCCACGCCACTCGAGATCTTCGCGCGCCGCGGCGCTGTACTGACAGCCCGGCGCGGTATAGAGCTCTATCACCTTGCTCATGCCTCTACCTTTTCCCGTCCGATTCCGTTTTCAATATATAAAGATATAGACTCGATTACCCGTCCCTGTCATGGAAGGGACGGACACGCCCAACAGCAGGTATTGACGAAAGACCTGTAGCGCGTAGCTCTCCTCATGAGGAGTAGATTCCTCTCGGAAGGAACGGCCATGGTGGATGCTCCGGTGTATGCACACCGAGTCAGAGCCTGCGCCGGTCGCGGTTGGTCCTTCCACGGTGAACCTCTGTGAGCGCTGCCGTCGAGGTGGAACGCCGGGAAATCTCGGTCCGTGGCATCGTGCAGGGAGTCGGATTCCGCCCGTTCGTCTATGCACTGGCCCAACACTGCCGGCTTTCCGGCGTGGTGCAGAACGATGCCCAGGGCGTGCATGTGGAGGTCGAGGGGTCACGTGAAAGCCTCGAGCTCTTCCTGCAACGCATCGAAACCGAAGCGCCGCCACTCGCGGTGGTGGAGGCCGTCACCTGGCAACCCCAGGCCGTCCGCGGTGGGAGTGAGTTCCGGATCGAGGAAAGCCGCCCGGGAGCCGGCAAACACGCCCTGGTGTCCCCCGATGTGGCGACCTGCGCGGCCTGCCTCCAGGAACTGTTCCAGTCCGGAGATCGACGGTACCGCTACCCATTCATCAACTGCACCAACTGCGGACCGCGCTTCACTATTACCCGCTCGATTCCCTATGACCGTGCCACCACCACCATGGTTGCATTCCCCATGTGCTCCCATTGCCGGAGGGAGTACGACGATCCCGCCGATCGCCGCTTCCATGCGCAGCCCAATGCCTGTCCCGCCTGCGGCCCCAGCGTGCGGCTGACCGATGCCTCGGGCCGTGAGCTTCCTGCCGCGGAGCATGATGCCATCGCGCACGCTGCTGCTCTGTTGCGAGCCGGCGCGGTCGTGGCCATCAAGGGGCTGGGTGGGTACCATCTCGCCTGCGACCCATTCAATGCGTCGGCGGTGCGTGCTTTGCGCGCGCGGAAGGCGCGTGAGGATCGTCCGTTTGCCCTCATGGCGCGGAATCTGGACGGCATTCGAGCCCTGTGCCAGGTGACACCGGTCGAAGAGACGTTGCTGGCCGCGCCGGCCCGACCGATTGTGGTGCTCGAACGCCGCGACGACCTGGCCGGAACTGCTCCCTCTGTGGCCGTGGAGGTCGCGCCTCGCCAGAAGACGCTCGGGATGATGCTGGCGTATACGCCGCTTCATCACTTGCTCCTGCACGACCTGGGTAGCCCGCTGGTGATGACCAGCGGCAATCGGTCGAGCGAGCCCATCGCGTATCGGGATGCTGAGGCCTACGAACAGCTCGGCCGGATCGCCGATTACTTCCTCATCCACAATCGCCCGATCCACATGCGCTGCGATGATAGCGTGGTCCGCGTGTTCGCGGTCCGGGGAGAAGATGAGCAGGGTTCGCAGCCGCAACCGGCCCGGCGCTCCCGTGGATATGCGCCCGCACCACTGAGCGTGCCTCAGCGGTTTGCGGTCCACACCCTGGCCTGTGGCGGCCATCTCAAGAACACCTTCTGCCTGGCCCGAGACCAGCACGCCTTCGTCAGTCACCATGTTGGCGATCTCGAGAACTATGAAACGTTGCGATCATATAAAGAAGGGATCACGCACTACTGCAATCTCTTCGAGGTCGAGCCGCGGCTGGTAGCCTGCGATCTGCATCCGGACTATCTGTCCACCCAGTACGCTCAGGAGCTGCAGGATGCCGGGCTGCCGCTGGTAGCGGTGCAACACCACCACGCCCACATCGCCGCCTGCCTGGCGGACAATCAGCGGCCCTCAACCGAGCGGGTGATCGGCGTGGCCTTTGATGGAACCGGCTACGGTACCGACGGGACACTCTGGGGAGGCGAATTTTTCGAAGGAAGCATCGACGACGGCTTTATCCGGCGCGGCCACCTCGACTACGCCGTCCTGCCGGGGGGTGAAGTCGCGATACACCAACCGTGGCGCTCCGCTTTTGCGTTCCTGTGCGGCCTGTACTCCGAGACAGAGCTCGCAGACCTCCCGATTCCGTTCCTGCGCCAGGTAGATGAACACACGCTTCACCTGATGCGACAGGTCGTCGCGGGCGAGACCGGCATCTCCTGGGCGGCGCCGCAGAGCTCCAGTGCGGGCCGGCTGTTTGACACGGTCGCGGCGTTGGTCGGCGTACCTGGTTCCCTGCACACCACCTATGAGGGACAAGCGGCGATCGAGCTGGAACTGGCCGCCCACGGCCCCACCTCGTACGCATACCCCTTCTCGGTTCGGCCGGAAGAGGATGGCTGGGTGGTGGAAACCCGGGAATTGCTGGGTGCCGTGCTGGAGGACCAGATAGCAGGGACCGCGCCCGGAGAGATTGCCGCTCGCTTCCATCGCACCATGGCCGAGGTCGTGGTGGCCGGCTGCCGGCGGATCGGTCAGGCGTGCGGCGTGCGCACCGTCGCCCTCTCCGGAGGAACCTTTCAAAATGCGCTGCTGGTGCGACAGGTCGTGCCCCTGTTACGGGAGGAGGGATTTTCTGTGTATATGCATCGTCGTGTACCCGCCAACGACGGTGGGCTCTCACTCGGTCAGGCGGTGCTGGCGAATAGTGTATTCCATGATGGAAACAGCTAGGAGGCTGACTCTATGTGTCTAGCCATACCGGGGAGGATCGAGGAGATCCTGGATGAGGATCTGCAACTCGCCAAGGCGAATGTCAGCGGCGTGCGCCGCACGATCAACATCGGCCTGGTGCACGACGAGGACGAGAAGATCGAGGTGGGCGACTGGGTCTTGATCCACGTCGGCTTCGCCATGTCCAAGATCGACGAGGCCGAAGCGGTGACACAGCTCAAGGCGCTGGAGGAAATCGGTGAGGCCTATGAACAGGAGCTCAGAGAGCTGAGCGTCTCGAGGATCGAGTAGCGATGGCCGCGGATGGAACGGTAACACGCCAGACCGGCGACTGGGCATCCGTCGCCTGCACGCTCGACCACGATGGATGCGTGGTCTGCTCGGACGCCGGCATCCCGTTGCGCATCGTCGAGTTGGACGGCGACGACGCGCTCTGTGAAGACATTACCGGTGCCCAGACGCTGATCGCGGTCGAGTTGGTCGCGCCGGTTGGGGTGGGCGATGTCGTGCTGACGCATGGGGGTGTGGCGATTGGACGTGCGGACGGTCTGCACGGTCAGGACGAGGAGGGCAGCCGTGAAGTACGTCAATGAGTTTCGGGATGCCAAGATCGCGCAAGCAGTCGCCGCGCAGATTGCAACCCTGGCCGATCCTCAACGTCACTACAAGGTTATGGAAATATGCGGTGGTCACACGCACACGATTTACCGTCACGGCATCAAGGATCTCCTGCCCGAAAGCATAGAACTGGTCCACGGTCCCGGCTGCCCGGTATGTGTCCTGCCGATGGGACGGGTGGACGACGGCATCGCCGTGGCCGAGCACCCGGAGGTGATCTTCACCTGTTTCGGCGATATGATGCGCGTCCCCGGCTCAAAGGGAAGCTTGCTGGAGATCAAAGCGCGAGGCGCCGACGTGCGCATGGTGTACTCGCCCCTCGATGCGCTGCGGATCGCGCGGGAGAATCCAGACCGCGAAGTGGTCTTCTTCGCGATCGGCTTTGAGACCACCGCGCCGTCCACCGCGCTCACCCTGCGGCGCGCCAAACGGGAAGGCATCAAGAATTTCAGCGTGTTCTGCAACCACGTGACGATTGTGCCGCCGGTGCGAGCGCTGCTCGACTCGCCGGATCTCCGGCTCGATGCCTTTATCGGTCCGGGCCACGTCTCCACCGTGATCGGTTGTCGCCCCTATGAGTTCATCTCCGCCGACTATGGCAAACCGGTTGCCGTGGCGGGCTTCGAGCCGCTGGATCTGCTGCAATCGATCATGATGCTGATGCAACAGCTGGCCGACGGGCGGTGCGAGGTGGAGAACCAGTACAGCCGCATCGTGCCGTGGGAAGGTAACCTGGCCGCGCTCAAGAGCATGTCCGAGGTGTTCGAGCTGCGACCCTTCTTCGAGTGGCGTGGCCTGGGGTTTATCGCTCAGTCGGCCTTGAAACTCTCCCCGGCGTACGCCGAATTCGACTCCGAGCTCCGCTTCTCCGTGCCCGGAGTGCGCGTGGCGGATCCCAAGGCGTGCCAGTGTGGCGAGGTGCTGAAGGGTGTGCTCAAGCCCTGGGAGTGCCGCGTCTTCGGCACCTCCTGCACGCCCGAACACCCGCTCGGCACCTTGATGGTGTCATCCGAGGGGGCCTGCGCGGCGTACTTCAACTTCGGTCGTAAATCCCGGGAACGCGAGCCGGTAGGCGCGGGCGAATGACCGAGCAGCGAGTCCTCGACACGCTGGAGCAAGCCCGGCGACGGCCGCCGCAGTTTACGGCGGACCACATCGACATGAGCCATGGGGCGGGCGGCAAAGCCACCCATAAGTTGATCGAAGGGTTGGTGCTCCCACTCTTCGACAACCCCGCGCTGGCGCCGCTGTCCGATGCAGCCCTGTTGCCGTTTGGCGAGGGCCGGCTGGCGCTGACCACCGACTCCTTTGTCGTCCGCCCGCTAATCTTCCCCGGGGGCTCGATTGGCGAGCTGGCGATCAACGGCACGGTGAACGACGTCCTGATGGCGGGCGCAACGCCCATCGGGATCTCCGCCGCGCTCATCGTGGAGGAAGGTCTGGAAACAGCGGTGCTCCGGCGCGAGCTGGAGGCCATGGCGGCTGCTGCCCGGAAAGCGGGCGTGCCCATCGCCTGCGGTGATACCAAGGTGGTGGAACGCGGTAAAGGAGATGAGCTGTATATCATCACCACTGGTGTCGGTATCGCGGACCCAACCCTGTCGCTCGGCACCACCACGGTACGGCCCGGCGACAAAATCATTTGCTCCGGATCGATCGGCGACCACGGTGTCGCCATCTTGATCGCTCGGGGAAATCTCGATCTCGAAGCTGAGGTGTATTCCGACACTCGAGCGCTGACCGATCTGGTCGCCGCGGTCAAGGAGGTTGCGGGTACCCAATTGCGCTTCATGCGCGATCCCACCCGAGGCGGAGTCGGAACTGTCCTCAACGAACTGGCACGGGACTCGGGGTACGGGGTCGTGCTGTGGGAAGAGGCACTGCCGGTGAACGAGGTCGTGAATGGCGCCTGTGAGATTCTGGGCATCGATCCCCTCTATGTGGCCAATGAAGGCAAACTTCTGGCAGTCGTGGATCAGTCTGTGGCCGAAGATGTAGTGCGTGTGCTCCACGGCATCGAGGCTGGCGCGGAAGCGGCGGTCATCGGCGAGGTGCGCACTGAGCCGGCACGGATGGTCCTGATGCACACCCAGTTCGGCGGTACCCGGATGGTCGATATGCTCATCGGCGACCCGCTTCCCCGGATCTGTTAGGCACGAGGCGGCAGATGCAGACGACCGATTTCTCCCCCACCGTCGTCGCGGATGCGGCCGAGCGTACCAGGCTGGATCTGCTGCGACGCAACGCCATCTGCCAGGACTTCTTCCAGGCCGAGGCCCCACGGCTGGCTCAGGCGTGCGAGGAGATGTCGCGACGCTTTCTGGCTGGAGGTCGATTGCTGGCGTTCGGATTGGGAGCTGCAGCCACTGATGCGCAACACGTCTCGGTGGAGTTCGTGCATCCGGTTATCGTGGGTAAACGAGCCCTGCCGGCGCTGGATCTGGGACCGGACTTTGCGGCTCACCTGCCCGTTCTGCTGAGCCCGGACGACATGGTGATGGGCTTCGCGGGGAGTTATCCCGATCCCGCCGTCGCTGCCGCGCTGGAGCTGGCGCGGGATCGTGGCGCGTTGACCTTCGGTTTGTCGTGCGATGCGGCAGAATACGCCTTCGCCCCGCCCGACGACGATCCATTCATCGCGCAGGAAGTGTTCGAGATTCTCTACCACCTGCTCTGGGAGACGGTGCACGTCTACTTCGAGCACCGCGAACAGGGACACGATGTCGGAGCGGCGGCATTTCTCTACCCGTTCCTGGGGCGGGATAAGCAGGGCCTGGCCGGAGCCGTCGAACAGGTGCAGGAATCGATGTTGCAGAAAGCCGGCGAGGTGAACCGGATCCGGGCCGCGGTGGCCGAAACCGAGTCCGAGGCGATTGCACGGATCGCGGTGGCAACCGTCGATCGAGTGGCGCTGGGCGGGAAGATCATCACTTTCGGCAACGGCGGTTCCGCCACCGACGCCAACGATCTGGCGATCGATTGTGTGGCGCCTCCCGCCGGCATGACGCCGCTTCCGGCCATCTCCCTCTCGGCAGAACCGGCCAATATCACAGCCATTGCCAATGACATCGGCAGCGAGGCCATCTTCACACGCCAACTGATCGCGCATGCCGCGCCCCATGATGTGGCCATCGGCGTCTCGACCAGCGGCAGCTCGCCCAATATCCTGGCAGCCCTGGTCGAAGCCCGGAAGCGGGGGCTGCTCGCAGTGGGCCTCGCCGGCTATGACGGCGGCAAGGTGGTTTCCGAGCGGCTGGCCGATCATGCGGTGGTCGTACACTCAGATTACATCCCCCGCCTGCAGGAGGTGCAGGCCTCCGTCTACCATGTGTTGCGACACCGAATCGACGAACTGCGTGCAGGGAATACCGCTCATGCATGAGCTTGGGATTGCCGCGTCGGTGGTCGAAATCGTCTGCCGGCATGCCGAAGGTCGGCGCGTGACCAGGATAGAACTCAAGATTGGGCAGCTGCGTCAGATCATCCCGGCCACCCTGGCCTTCAATTTCGAGTTGGTGGCCCAGGGCACCGTGGCCGAAGGTGCGGAGCTCGACCTCGAGTCAATTCCGGCGCTCGGACTGTGCGCCGGCTGCGGGACCGAGACCGAGTTGCATGCCTTTCCGTTTCAGTGTGCGCAGTGCGGCTGCTTCGATCTGCGGATCGTGGCCGGCGAAGAGCTCCAGGTGGAATCCATTGAATGTTGCGAGGAGAGTGACAATGCCCCACGCCCATCCGAAAACGTCTGTTGCTGAGCGCGTCTTCGACGCCAACGAGGCGCTTGCGCAATCGAACCGCGAGAAGTTTGACCACGCCGGAACGTTTGCCATCAACCTGATGAGCTCGCCGGGAGCAGGCAAGACGACGATTCTGGAGCGCACCTTTGAGCGCTTGAACGGCGAACTCCGCTTCGGCGT
The DNA here is from genome assembly GCA_025449555.1 of Chloroflexota bacterium. Classification (GTDB taxonomy): domain Bacteria; phylum Chloroflexota; class UBA5177; order UBA5177; family UBA5177; genus JANWJD01. Next base: position 16,593 of record JANWJD010000091.1, read on the forward strand.
GCTCGAGGGCGACGTCCAGACCACGCTGGATGCCGACCGGCTGGAGCGATTTCACATTCCGATCACGCAGGTCAACACCGATCCGGGCTTCGGGGGCGAGTGTCATCTCGACGCCAATATGGTGCGCTACGGTTTGCGCGACCTGCCCCTGCATGAGATCGATACCTTGATCATCGAAAACGTGGGCAACCTGGTGTGCCCGGCCGAGTTCACCGTGGGTGAGGATCGCAGGGTCATGGTCTTCTCGGTGACGGAAGGGGAAGACAAGCCGCTCAAGTATCCCCTCATGTTCCGCTCGGTCGATCTCATCCTGATCAACAAGGTCGACCTCTTGCCCCACCTGGAATTTGATCTGGCGCTGCTGAAGCGTAATGTAGAAATAGTCCACCCTGATGTCGAGGTCATTCTGATGAGCGCGCGGACCGGCGAGGGTGTGGAGGAGTGGTGTTCCTGGTTGTTGGCCCAACGGACCGCGCTGGTGAGCTAGCCGAGCAAAAATCTGGATAACTACAGCATCGAGGCATACACGTATTCAGCCAGTGATGGCTCGGTTTTGCACACTCACCCACCTCGGTATATGAAGTTGGATATGTAGTCTTTTCTCCAGGAGGTGCATGGGTACAGACACTCTTCAGGTGAGATGCTCGATTCGGTAGCAGCACAGTACCGTAACGGAAGGCGAAGAGGCGCGGCCCCTATGTGGCCACCTGAGCCGCGTTCAGCCACTGGTGAACCCGATCCGTTCTGGGTCGGGTTTCGTTGTGTTGGGAATAGGAGACCAGGGCACCTCGGATCCCTCCAAATCGTTCGGTTCGGGTTGAGACACCCCCGTATACGCTCTTCACAAGGAGGCACTGTATGGCAGGGGTAGAAGAAGTCCACATTCTGTGGATTTCGGAACTGTTGGGCTGTGACGGCGACTCGGTCTCTGTGACGGCCGCGATGCAACCCAGCATCGAGGACGTGGTCATGGGCAATATCCCGGGATTGCCCAAAGTGCACCTGCATAACAAGGTGCTGGCCTATGAGAACGGCGACGAGTTTATGAAGGCCTTTTATCAAGCCGAAAGGGGTGAACTCGATCCTTTCGTGCTCGTCATCGAGGGATCCATTCCCAACGAGAACATCAAGCCCCAGGGATTCTGGGCGGCGATGGGCACCGACCCGTCTACCGGGCAGCCCAACCCCACCACACAAAGGATCGACCGCCTGGCTCCCAAAGC
>JANWJD010000092.1 GCA_025449555.1 Chloroflexota bacterium
ATGCAGCGCCGCAGGGGGAACGGATCATGTCGCCCGAGCACCTGCACGAGCTGATGCCCGATATCGAAGAACGCGAAATCTACGTCTGCGGTCCGCCCCGCATGGCCGACTTCATCGAGCGGAATGTACGGAATGCCGGCGTGCCGTCAAAGTACATTCACATCGACCGCTTCGCCCTGTAGGGGAGCAAGAGTCCTGCGCGCACGGACGTCCAGCGACGCGAGAAGTGAGTGGTAGGCGGAGCCACGGTGTAGGGCAGGCCCGCGCGAAGCGCAGTGGCCCGCCGCCTGCGTGGTAGCACCGGGTCACATGATCGCCGCTGGATCGGGCGGCGGACCACTGCGGCCTGGCGGCCGCGGGCCGGCCCTACCGGATCGCGCCAGGCAACTGGCCGAAAAATGTTATCGAAATGTCACTCATTTGACACCACAGCGTCATCTCTGAGTCTTACGCTATGGGTGTAACCGCAAAACAGATAGTAGAGTAGCCCGCGCGACAGGTTGCGGCCAAACACTCATCCAGAAAGCACTCTAAGACGTATACATCTATGAATACAGACCGGAAGATACCATGAAATCCGAAAACCAGCCCACGACTCCCGAGTTGAACTTCACCGAAACCGAATGCGAATTGTTGGGAGCGATGCGCGCCCGCTATCAACTGGATCACGATCTATTTACCGGGCGCGAACTGTCGCACCTGCGTTTCATGCGTTGGTTGCAAGAGACCCATCCGGCGACCGAGGATTCCAGCGTTCGACGCAACAGTCCGCTGCTTTTAGCGGCCGGCGGTAGTCCGGCAGGACTGGATTCTGGAGGCACCCCATGGTGCGTGTTGTAACGCTCCTCTGTGTGGGCATCCTCTGCTCCGCGGCGTGGCTGGGGCTACTCATCCTGACCGGGTTCGCCACGGTCACCGTGGGCATTGGCTTGCTGGGCGCCCTCTTCGTCACCGGCATGTCGTCGCGCCCGGACCACAGTACCAGGTGACGTAGCATCCGAGCCTGGCTCGCTTACGCCGCCGTGCCGGCCCGGGCGAGTGGCACGGTCGCGGTAAACACCGCACCCGTGCCGTCGGTCGCGTTTTCGGCCCATATCCGGCCGCCATGCGCCACGACAATCCACTGCGCGATTGCCAGGCCCAGACCGGTGCACTCACCGGTCCGCGCTTTATCCACCCGATAGAACCGATCGAATATTCGCGCCAGATCGGGCGGATCGATTCCCGGACCGGAGTCCTTGACCTCGACGCGAGCCCCCCCGCCGTGGGAAGCGGTCAGTCGAATGCTCACTGTTCCACCGGATGAGGTGTGCTTGAGTGCGTTGTCCAGCAGGATCAAGAGCAACTGCCGCAGTCGGAGTATGTCGCCGGTCACCGTGATCTCTCCCTGCACCTCGGCCGCCAGGGTGATCCCGTCTGCTTCGGCCACGTAGCTGAGCTCGGCCGCCAAATTTGTCACCAGGCTCGAGAGATCGACCGGTCGTCGCTCGAGCGCTACCGCGTCCGTGTCCGTTCGTGCCAGCAGCGAGAGATCCTCCACCAGGCGGGTAAGGTGGTGGTTCTCCGTCAACATCTGTTCGACCGTGGCGCGCTGATCGTCTGTCCCTGAATCGTTCAGGCCGATCTCTCCCACCGTCCGCTGGATCGCCAGTGGAGTGCGAAGTTCGTGTGCCGCGTCAGCCACAAAGTCGCGCTGCCGCTGCATGGCCATGCGGACCGGCTGAAGGGCACGACGCACCAGTACCGCGGTGACCACGCTGGAGCTCAGGAGGCCGAGCAGGGCAACTACCAGCAGGGTATCGAGCACGCTTTGCAACGTCCCTTTGAATTGAGCTTCCGAGATACTCGTCTGGATCGCGCCTATCACCTTCCCGCCGGAGTGGAGCGCGGCCGTGTACACCAGGTAGGTCTGACCTTTGTACTTTTGCACCGAGCAGCACTGTGCCTGTTGCGTCGACAGCGCCGTGCGCACCGCCGGGCGATCCAGGACGATGTTGCCGAGCACGCCGTCGTGGTGGACGGCCTGCAATGCGGGATTGATGAAGACCGACGTGACGTCACTGGGTATGAGATCCGGATTGATGTCATGAGGATTTCCACCTCCACCCGGATTCGGTCCGCCGTTCGGACCCGGGAACTGTCCTCCACCCGGACCGCCGTTGCTCCCGAAACTACCGCCACCGCCGGGATTCCGGCCCGGCCCACCGAATCCGGGCCCGCTGTTACCGGGGCATGACAGATGCGAAACCGAGCAGACCAGACTGGCCGGTATTTTGGCCCGGGTCTTGATGGTGTCCTCGAGTGAAGCGATGAGACGTTGCTGAATAATCAGGTAGAGAATCACCTCGAGCACGATCAGCATGACCATCAGCAAGCCGACCGTCTGGGCCGCCAGACGCGCCGCCACGCGATGCAGACCGGCATGCTGTGAATTGGTAGCCGAACGGGTTGCCTTCGCTATGCGCGAACTAATGCCCGCCCACGTGCGAGTTGCCATTGTGCTTCGATCCTGAATTCCACCCGCGCACGGTTGCATGAGTTGCTGTTCATTACCCTAGTCGGCCACTTTCCTTTATATACATCTCTCTCCATCCTACGGTGCCTGCATGACCAGATGATGACGAAAGATGAGCCGATCGCCGGCAACGTAGTTACCGCAGGCACCTGCGATGATTCCCAGCGCGGAAGCGGCCAGAGCCGGCACCACGCTTCGCGCCGCGACAAAGACCACCATATTGACCAGGGCCATCACCGCGATCGACGCGTGGAACAGGAGCCAGCGTCGCCGGATCGACCCGGTGACGTGACGGTCACGCCAGGTGACGACCGTGCTCATCACGAAGTTGAATTGCGCCGCCGTGAGAAAGGCGACAATGTTTGCGGGCAATGCATCCCAGCCGCGCGCAGTCAGAAGGGCTAACAGGGACAGTTGCAATCCACCGGCTGCCACGCCCGTCCCCGCAAAGCGCAGCGGACGGGCAAGCGGTGAGTCGAGCAGACCACGCATGAGATGAGAAAACGAGCGGGGAGGTGTGTGGGAAATCATCGAGGGTCTCCTCTGTATGGGAAAGGCACAGGTCACAGGGAGTCCTGCGACGGTACCTTCAGCCTACGGAGGAAAGATGATGGCATCGTGGGGTGCAGATGATGGTTTGATGACACCCACCTGGGAAAAATCTCAGGAGCGATCGCTCGGCAAACCCACGCGCGCCCGCCACAGATTCGTCACCTTGCCCCCATGCCCGTCAACATGCCCCTTACAGACGTCAGCCGTGTAGTGCGTCTCACGTCCACCTTCCGGAGCGCCACGGCTCAGCTTCGCGATCTTCCGTTTTTGCTCCCATCCCTCGATCCAGCTCCCCGGTGGCAGTCTGAGAACCCGCTCGGCCAGAGCCTTCACTGTCGTCAAAATCCACGGAAGCTCGTCTACCGTCCCGTCATCACCTCTCCATTGCGCATTTGGCAGAAACTCCCGGCACCATGCATTCTCGGACCACAGCCTCAGCGCCGTGTATCTGCCGTGAATGGGATCCATCTGTGCCAGCTCGTGTGCCGCATAGGTATCGCGTTGCTGCAGCGTCAGCGCCCGTGACGAAAGAATGTAATTGGGACAGAGCGTGTGGCCGCGCACCTGAGCGAGCTTCACGACGACGAGAATCATGCCGCGCGTCATCCAGAGCCGGCCGGGTTCGGTCACGATCATCAGATCGATGTCGTCCCCGTCTTCGACGTTGTCCATGGCAAGGGAACCGGTGATGGCAACCATCCGCACATAGGGCAGCATCCAGATCAGTCGGGCGTACCGGCGAGCGTGCGCCCGCGCCGCGCGCGCGCACCCCGCACGCCTCAGGCGAGTCGAGACCAGGTTGCATTGACCTGACGGATAAAGAAACCGGCCGTTGCTCTCCAGCTCGTTTCCCCGCATGAGCGCATCGTCAATCGCGGCATCCACCTCGGCACGCGATCCGCCGGGTGCCATGAGATACCGATACACTTCGTCACGGGTCAGCGGATAGTCGAAGATGCTGCCGTATGTCACGGTCCACCGAATCGCCTCCCGCAACGAGGCGGCGTGTAGCACTCCCTCGGCCGTGGGTGGGAGCGCACTGGAGGAGCCGGCCAGGTCGGCATGCGCCGCGAATCGCGTACTCTCGGCGTCAATCCGAGCACCCCGACCAATAAATCTAGTCCGCCACGTTTCCAACACTATGCGTGTACCCGTGCTCCGACGATTCGTCAGTGTACTGCTCGGCGTGACCAGTCCGCCCCAGATGTCGCATCCCGGCTTCACCGAAGCATACGATGGCAGGTAACACTTCCAGGCCATTGATGCCGGCAGGGTAGCGAGTAACTGCGTGATGATCAGCCATGAGTGAGCCGGCCGGCACGCCCGTGATCGTGCTCAACTGGAACGGCTGGGACGACACCTTCGAGTGCCTTCAATCGTTGCGCGAACACGGCGACGGCTGTCCGGTCTGGCTCGTCGATAACGCCTCGCGCGAGGATCGCCGGGCGGAGGCCACTGCACTCTATCCCGGCCTGCGCGTCTTTCGCTGGGACGACAACTATGGATGGGCCGGTGGATACAACCGGGCGCTGCGGGTTGCGCTCCACGACGGCTACGAATACGTCTACTTGCTGAACAACGATTGTCTGCTGACTCCCGGCGCCCTGCAGTCCGTGCTCGACGTGGCACGGAACGATCGCACCACAGCCGCGGTTGGAAGCTACATCGCGTATGCTCCCACTCCATACTGGCTGCAGTTCGATGGCGTGCCTCGGGCCGCCGACGATCACATTGAGGCCCACAACCTGTGTACGCGGGAAACCGAACGCCTCTCCGGCGCCGGAATGCTGGTCAGGATGCGAGCCATAGCCGAGTGCGGGCTCTTCGATGAGCGCCTCTTCTGTTATTGGGAGGACACCGAGTGGTGCGCCCGCGTACGAGCAGCCGGCTGGCGCCTTCTGATCGCGGGTGGATCGCTCCTGCTTCACTGGGGCAATCGCAGCGACGTGAACTTCAATGCACTCTACTACCTGTATCGGAACCGGTATCTGGTGCGCGACAGGGTGGATCTGCGATTCGGCCCCGTCCGTGAGTTTCGCTATATCGCGGGCGGCCTTCGGTTTGCCGGCGAACTACGGCGGATGGGTCGGAGCGAGGAAGCACGGGCCATCGTCGCCGGTCTCTGGGATGGCTGGACCGGCAAGGACGGCCCACGGGGAAGCGATCCTCCCGCGCCGGTCTTGTTTCTCCTCTCACACTGCTGGCCGTTCCCTGCTCGCTACCCTCCCTCACCGGCTGACGAGTCGACCGCCGCGAACACCTGACCAGTGCAGGACCACGACGCATGCTGTCCAACGGTCCTGCCACGCAGTGCATCGCCGCACCTCTCCGGTAGGGCCGGACACAACCGGCGAGGCTTTCTGGACATTTTCGGGTACACGTAGGGATCGCCCGGCGTGGCGATCCGCCCGAGCCCCCCGGATACCCACCGGGCGGCAGGCACGCCGGCCTGCCACTACGGATCGTGCTGCGATTGGCGGACAATATGTTGTGAGAGAGCATACTGTCGCTGGAATCTTCCCCTATCCCTCAAGGCACACGATCTCGCCTGATCCTGCACTAGGAACTCTGCCCCAACTGCCGTTGCCGTGCCGAAGATGTGTGCTCATTCTTTCGTTCCAGCTCGAGCACGACGAAGCGGCCCCAGTTTGTGAAAGGACGATGCGGTCCCAGCAGTAGGTCGAGTCGATCGAGCGCGGCCAGTACTGCGCTCGGCACGCCAGGGATCGGGTACGGCGGCCGCAAAATGCCCAGGGCAGAGGCGCCGCATAGCCGAAACTCGTGCGCGAAGTAGAGCGCGTACGCTTCATCGACGCGCGGCACATAGTGCTGGATCGGGTGGCCGCCCACCGCGAAGGTTCGCTCCCGCCGCTGTCCGAGTTGCCGCGCTTCGGCCCATCGACCGTGTCTCACCAGGCCGGTCGACTCCCAGAGGCTCCTGCTATTGAGCAGATGAAGGATCATCCGTCCCTCTGGCCGCAGCAGTCGTGCCGCATCGGCCGCGAACTCCGTCAGGGTAGGCACGGTGCTGAGCGCAGCATAGGAGGAGATGATGCCATCGAACTGACCGGCCGGTAGGCGGTGTAACTCCGCGAGATCCATGGCACATACTCGTATGGCGTGGGTCAACCCGGCACCACGCACCTTGCTCTCCGCCTGAGCAATCATCGCCGGCGAGAGATCGATGCCGGTGACCTGCACGCCGTGCTGTGCCAGGAAGATCGCGTCCGTCCCGGTTCCACAACCTACGTCGAGGACCTGGTCGCCGGGGCGAAATGCCCGTCGGTACTGCTGCCATAGGGTCTGGCGCATCCAGGCATCGTCTGCGAGCTGCCGATCGTACTCGCGCGCGATGGCATCGTATGCGTCCCGCACTGCCGAATTCACGGGCGTGTCCCCTCGATCACCGGCATCTCGGCCAGTTCTCTCCGTCCCTTGATCCGTCTCCATCGCTGCGTCACGCGTGTCCTGCTCCCGGTCAGGGAATGAGTCCGCCAGCGCAGTCCCACGTCGCGGGCCAGTTCATCCAGACGGTTCGTCGTGAGAAATTGCTCCGCCCGCAGCTCGTCGGATCGGAAGCCGTACGCAGCCTGGAACGCATGCTCGCGTTCGCGCACCATTGCCTCTCCACTGGCGGCGTGGCGGTACACCGGGGAATCCATGATCACCAGCGTCCCCTGAGGCGATAGGACGCGCAGCGCTTCTCGCAGTGTGCCGGCGCAGTCGGTGGAGTAATGGAGCGAGGCGTTGAATACCGCGATATCCAGGACGTGATCGGGCAAGGGCAGATAGTCGAATTCCGCCTGGATCGAGGTGAAGGGGATACGGTTCCGTCGTTCCAGCTCCGGAACATACCACCGGCGCGCTCCCAGACCATCGGTCTCGTGCAGCGATAGATCGATGGCCGCTACCTCATGCCCTAATGCTGACAATCGATATGC
>JANWJD010000093.1 GCA_025449555.1 Chloroflexota bacterium
CACTCCGTACATCGCCCGGTCGAGCGCGACTCAGAACCGCGTACTTGTCGTCGGACGAAAAATACTCGGCCAACCAGTCGACGACCTGGTGACCGTACTGTCGAAAGAGCTCCGGAGACATATCTCCCGTATCGGGCAGATCGGGCATGTCGGAACCGGTGGGCGGGTTTTCGGACACGTTGTACCTCTCGTACCTGGTTTGACTTCGGCCGCGGCTGACGCTTCGGGATCATGTTCGCAGTATGCTGAAACGGCCCGGACAGGAGCCACGGGCGCCGGACGGCAACGATGAGGCGGGGTGCGGAGCGGTGCGAGTTGTTGGTGGATCTGCTAAGGGCCATCGGCTCCAGGCCCCTCGCGGGACGGAGACCCGTCCCACCTCGGACAAGGTTCGCGAGTCCATTTTCAACCTCGTGCGTTATGAGTTCGTCGGAGGCATCGTGCTCGACCTTTTTGCGGGCACAGGGGCCCTCGGAATCGAAGCCCTGAGTCGCGGGGCCGAGCGGGCCATCTTCGTGGAGCGACGTCCGGCTGCGTGCGAGGTGATCCGCCGGAACCTGGCTCACACCAAATTCGAGGCGCGGGCCATCACCCTCTGCAAACCGGTCGAACGCGCGCTTCCTGAGCTCCAGGACCCGTGTGCGCTCGTGCTGGCGGATCCTCCTTACGCATATCCCGGCATTCACGATATAATGGCGTTGATTGGCGGTGCGCGGGTCATCGAGGGCGGCTCCATTGTCGTGCTCGAGCATAGCCCGCGTTTTACTGTTGCGGAGCGCTACGGACGCCTTGCGCTCACGCGCCAAAGAGCGTACGGTGATACCGCCGTGTCCATTTTCGTCGTCCGGGAGGAAGTCATCACGTGACCGTTGCGGTCGTTCCAGCCAGCTTTGATCCGATTACCTGCGGGCACGTGGATATTGTCACACGGGCTTCCCGCTTATTCGATCGGATTGTTGTCGGCGTGTTCGCCCGGCCGCACAAAAGTGTGATGTTTTCGCTCGATGAACGGGTGGACATGGTGCGCGAATCGCTCGCCCACCTCCACGACATCGACGTAGTGTCTTACGATGGGCTAACCGTCAATTTTGCGGCGGATGTTGGGGCAACTGTGGTCGTACGAGGTCTGCGAGCCGTGTCGGACTTCGAATCTGAGTTTCAACAAGCGGCGCTCAATCGCAAAATGAGCCCGGGGCTTGAAGTCATTTCTATGTTTGCCAGCGTGGAATATGGATTTCTAAGTTCAAGCCTCATCAAAGAAATAGCCGAGAACGGTGGCGATATTGCTGCCATGGTGCCCGCCCCGGTTGCCAAAAAGCTTTCTCAGCGGTTTGCCGCTGAAACGTCGCCCACCGCCTCACGAGGATAGATACATGGATATATTGATGCTCGTAGACCGGCTTGAGGCAGTCGTCAACAGCGGCTGGCGAATGCCCATGACTTCGCGTGTGCAAATAGACGAACGCGACGTGCTCGACGTGCTTGATCTGATGCGCACTACTGTGCCGGAAGAGATCAAGCAGGCACGCCGAATAAATCAAGAACGCGAGAAGATCTTGGCCCAGGCGCAGACGGAAGCCAATCGCCTCGTCAGCCAGGCGCAGGAACGGGTCGAACGTTTGGTGTCCGAAGATAGCGTCTTGCAAGTAGCCGAGCAGCGAGCCCACGACATCGTGGCTCGCGCCCAGGAAGACGCCGCGGACGTGCGTCGCGGCGCCGACGAATACGCGCTGGATATGCTCGACCGGCTCGATACCGAGTTGCATCGCGTACAGGGCAGTGTTCGCAATGCGATCGATGCCCTCCACGTCCAACCTGCCGAATCCGCGGAGCTAGAGTCGGAATAACATGATTGCCCATGACACGAGGCCGGAACCGGTCTCACTGCTCTTCAATGTGTCTCAACTCCTCAAGTCAGAGATCGGTCAATCTCGCTCGTATGAATTCGCCGGCAAGGAGGCGCTCGATCTCGGCGACGGAACTGCCACCGACATCCATGGTCACTCGAAGTTCACCTTGACGAACTTTGATATCCTGGCCAGCATTTCGGCCGCAGGACGCTTGCATCTTACGTGCGCACGCTGTCTCGAGCCGTTTACGACTCCGATTGAGGTCCAGTTTGACGAGGAGTTCGTACCGTCGATCGACATTCAAACCGGATTGCCGTCAGGAGTACCGGTCAGTGACGTTGCACTCCCAATCTCACCAGACCACACGATCGACCTGGGAGAGGCCATCCGGCAGCAATTCCTCCTTTCCATGGACCTCATGCCTGTGTGCTCACCGGGGTGCATGGGATTGTGTCCCACCTGCGGAATCAACCGAAACACCGAGACGTGCCTGTGCCCTTCGCAGGAACCGGCGAATCCATTCGAAGTGCTCAAGACACTCATTCAAAACACCGAACAGAGTCAGTAGGACGAAGGAGATACCATGGCTGCCCAACCGAAGAAGAAAACCAGTCACAGACGGACGCACCAGAGACGCTCGCACGATCGGGCTCGAGTGGGCTCCATCATTCTTTGCTCGCACTGTCGTCGACCTCACCTCTCGCACCACGTGTGCGGAAACTGTGGGTACTACGCAGGCCGGGAGGTGATCGTCGAAAAACCCGCACGTCGCGCCGAATAGCGGACGCCCAGCACGTCGGTGGGTCGTTTTGACGGTCGTATCGCTCTTGTCACGGGTGCGTCGCGTGGGATCGGGCGCGCGATAGCCTTGCGACTTGCTTCCGAGGGGGCCGACATTGCCGTCAATTTTCGCAGCGACCGCGATGCTGCGGCCGAGACAGGTCGCGCGATTGAAGATGTCGGCGTTCGTTTCACCCTCGTTCAAGGTGACGTAGGACGACCCGACGAAGCAGCCGGTCTGGTAGCGAGTTGCATCGCCGACCTCGGTGGGATACACATGCTCATTAACAATGCCGGTGTGTCGGCCGACATGCTCACCATGCGCTTGAGTGAAGAGGACTGGGATCGGGTGCTCGACACCGATCTTAAGGGCGCGTTTCTGACGACCAAGGCTGCGCTCCGCCCTATGATCCGTCAGCGCTGGGGACGCATTATCAACATTGCGTCGGTGGTGGCCTACACGGGAAATGCCGGTCAGTCCAGCTACGCCTCGGCAAAAGCCGGCCTCGTTGGGCTGACCAAGAGTGTGGCGCGGGAAGTGGCCACGCGTGGAATCACGGTGAATGTGGTTGCACCCGGACTGGTTGACACAGATATGACCGACAGCCTGACCGACGAGATACGGACCTGGATGCTGAATCAAGTCCCGATGGGCCGGCCCGGTACGGTGGACGATGTCGCCGGGGCAGTCGCCTTTCTCGCCAGCGATGACGCCGCCTATATGACCGGGCAGACTATCAAGGTTGATGGCGGCATGGTCATGTTTTGAGATGGTGAAGAAGCTTCTCATCGCCAACCGCGGAGAAATCGCACTCCGAATCATGCGGGCGTGCCGCGATCTCGACCTTCCCTTCGTCGTTGTCTATTCTGAAGCCGACCGCGACAGTTTGCCGGTCCGTCTTTCCGACGAGACGGTATGTATTGGGCCGGGACCCAGTTCCAAGAGCTATCTGCTGGTCCCGAATATCATTAGTGCCGCGCTCATAACCGGCTGCGACGCTGTGCACCCGGGGTACGGTTTCCTCTCCGAGGACCGTTACTTCGCGGAGATTTGCGGTCAGTACAATCTGACCTTTGTAGGACCAACCGCCGAATCGATAGCCAGGGTCGGGAACAAGGCCGAGGCCCGACGCGAGATGGCAGCGGCCGGTCTGCCGATCCTGCCGGGAACCGATGGACCTGTACCATCGCTCGATGAGGCGCTCAATGCTGCCCGGGAAATCGGCTATCCGGTGATTTTGAAGGCGGCTGCCGGGGGAGGCGGCCGTGGAATGTATAAGGCGGAGAATGAGCGCGAGCTAACACAGGGGTACAATCCCGCCCGGCTCGAAGCCCGAGCGTCCTTTGACAATGACGAGATCTATGTCGAGCGGTATCTGGACCGCTGTCGCCACGTCGAGGTACAGGTACTGGGAGATCAGTACGGGACAGTGGTGCATCTCGCAGAGCGAGAGTGCTCCATTCAACGACGGCATCAGAAGCTGATTGAAGAGGCCCCCGGAACGTCCATCAGCGCGGAGCTGCGACGTCGATTGGGTGAAGCCGCGACCGCAGGCGCGAGCGCCTTGCGGTTTCTCAATGCGGGGACGCTCGAATTTCTGGTCGACGATAACGGTAACTTCTACTTCATGGAAATGAACACTCGAGTGCAGGTCGAGCATGGCATTACCGAACTCGTCACGGGGATCGACATCGTAAAAGAACAGATTTGCATCGCGAGCGGCGTGCCGCTCTCCTTCAGTCAGAGTGACGTCCGGGTGCAGGGCCACTCCATCGAATGTCGGGTGAACGCCGAGACCGGTCCGGATTTCCGCCCCGCCACCGGTACGATTCGCGAGCTTCTTCTCCCCGGCGGACCTGGAGTGCGGGTCGATACTCATCTGTACGCCGGCTACACGTTGCCCTCGCACTACGATTCGCTGCTTGCGAAAATCATGGTGCTCGCTCCCACCCGAGCCGAGGCCATTGCCCGCATGCAGCGAGCCCTGCAGGAGACTCAAATTGAAGGAGTCTCGACCACCCTGCCGTTCTTGCAGGAGGTCATGAAAGACCCGGTCTATCGTTCGGGTGATGTCTATACTGACTACGTGGCAAGAAGGCACAATGAAGAATCGCAGACGACTCGCACGCCGCTTGGCGTTTGAGACGCTGTTTGAGATCGAGGCTCGGCCCGAGCGAACGCTCGAAGAAGCTTTGCAGCAGCGCACCGTCGCGCTGGAGGAAGAAACCGGCGAGGTGATGGATCCTGAATCTCTCGACTTCATTTTGGGTTTGCTGCGCGGCACGATTTCCGAGCGTGAAGGGATCGACCTTCGTATCGGCGAAGTCGCCCCGGCCTTTCCCGTAAGTCAACTGGCACCGACCGATCGGGTAGCTCTTGAAATCGGTTCATTTGAGCTCCTGTTCGATCGCAACCTCCCGACACGTGTTGCGATCAATGAAGCAGTGGAATTGGCCAAGATATATGGCGGAGAACACTCGGGAAGCTTCGTCAACGGCGTTCTGGGTACTATTGCTCAGAGGCTTCCTGCTGGAGACTAATCTCTTGCAGACTCGGCGGCACGCACTTGCGCGACACAGAGTTACATAACTTGCACCAGTAGGAGGAACGTAAGGCATGACAGCAGAGGACACGATAGAGGTACGTCTACGTCGAATCATCTCGGAACAACTCGGCGTGGACGAAAGTCAGGTCGTTCCGAGCGCATCGTTCGAAGAAGATCTCAACGCGGATTCGCTCGACCTGGTCGAGCTCATCATGTCGCTCGAAGAGGAGTTCGGCATCGAAATTTCGGAAGAAGATGCCGAGAAGATTCGCACCGTGGGAGACGCGAACGAGTACGTAAAAGAACATCAAGCAGAGTGATGCTCGTTCGTGAGTGAGTAGGGCGCCGTCGCTGGGCGTATTCTATAATTGAACAGTCGTCCAGTAGAGGAGCATTGTCATGTTTGGTGGTCATATTTGGGAGTTGGTGATCGTGTTGGCACTGGCTCTCGTGGTCTTTGGACCCAAGAGGCTCCCGGAAATTGGCGGTGCTATGGGAAAAGGTATCCGTGAGTTCAAGAAGGGCACCTCCGAATTGGCGGAACTTGGTGACGCCACGAAGACGGAGCCCCCGGTCTCGCATCCCGCCGGTACCCCGGTCCCGAGCACCCCGGTACGTGAGACAGATGGTACGCCGGTCCCTCCCGCAACATCGGACCGCAACGTCGGCTAGATCTCGACATCCGAATCAGAATCGTGGTAGGTCGACCTTCTGACATGGTTCACTCTGGTCGGAAGGGCGACCTATCACGCTTTGAGGGCGCATTTTGTAGCGCAAAAAGGTTCTCTCCATGAGTGTCGCGCCGCCTCGGCAACGCGGGGCGAAACAGCCCGACCCAAAATATATGACGTTTGTCGAACACCTCGACGAGTTACGACATCGTCTGATCGTGTGCGTCGCCGCGGTAGCGGTCGGCTCGATTGGCGGCTGGTTTCTGGCCAAGCAGGTCATCAAGCTCCTGGTCGAGCCGGTACGCAAGTATCTGCATGCCACGACCCTGTACGTCCCGCAGGTCTACGGCGCCTTCACAATTAATCTGAAGGTGGCAGTCATTCTCGGTTTCGCCTTCGCACTTCCCGTGACCCTCTATCAGATCTGGGCATTCGTTGCTCCCGCTTTCGGCGCGAAAGCGAACAGGGTTGCTCCTATCGCCATCACGACCGCGCTCGTTCTCTTCGCGGCCGGCGTGGTCACGGGATATGAGGTCGTTCCGCTCGCCCTTCAATTCTTTGGCAACTTTCAGGACTCCAACTTGAAAGTGATTCCGTTCGCGAGCGAATACATCGGCTTCATCTCCCTCATCTTGCTCGTCTTTGGGGTCTCGTTCGAACTCCCTTTGGTCCTCGTTTCCCTCTCGGCCATTGGCATCACATCGTCACGCTGGCTGGCACGAAAACGCGCCCACTTCTTCTTTGGCATCTTCATTTTCTCTACCGTTGCGACCCCGGGAGCAGACGCGGTGTCGCCGATTATCCTGGGCGCGATCCTCTATGTTCTGTTCGAAATCAGCATCCTCGTCAGCCGGCTCATCGGCAAATGACCCGCGGATTATTGATATAATTTAGAACGTTTGCTCTCTCTTTCGGCGAGGTTTTCGTGCCCGACTTTCGTGTAGTTAGTGACTTCAAGCCCACCGGAGATCAGCCTGAAGCGATCGCCTCTCTGGTCAATGGACTTCGGACAGGCGACCGGTATCAAACTCTGCTCGGTGTAACAGGGTCCGGTAAGACCTTTACTGTGGCCAACGTCGTGCAGGAGATTCAAAAGCCGGCACTGGTGCTCGCACCCAACAAGACTCTGGCGGCTCAGCTCTACTCCGAGTACAAAGAGTTCTTTCCGGATAATGCGGTCGAGTACTTCGTCAGTTACTACGACTACTACCAGCCGGAAGCGTACATTCCGCGCTCTGACACGTATATCGAGAAGGACTCTTCACGCAATGATGAGATCGACCGCTTGCGACTATCAGCTACCCGGTCTCTGTTCTCACGCTCCGACGTCCTGATCGTCGCCAGTGTCTCGTGCATCTACGGTCTGGGTGATCCGGATGCATACGGTGACGTGGTGGTCAGCCTGAAGCGAAATGAGCTGCGCAAGCGCGACAAGTTCCTCCGCCAGCTAACGCACATTCTGTACGAACGCAACGATATGAACTTCACGCGCGGCACCTTCCGTGTGCGCGGCGATGTTGTGGAGATCTATCCCGCGTACGAACAGTTGGCGATTCGGGTGGAGTTCTTCGGAGATACGGTAGAGCGCATCGTCGAGTTGGATCCCCTCACCGGAGAGGTCCTGGCCGCCCGAGACAGCATCGATATCTATCCGGCACGCCACTTCGTGACGACGGAAGAGAAGATGAAACAGGCCATTGTCTCGATCGAAGAGGAACTTCGCGAGCAACTGATTACGATGAATCGTGACGGCAAAATCCTCGAGGCAGCCAGGCTGGAACAGCGCACCATGTTCGACCTTGAAATGATGCGCGAGACAGGGTTCTGCAATGGCGTGGAGAACTATGCCAGGCACCTGTCAGCACGCGAACCGGGCTCTCGCCCCTGGACCCTGCTCGATTACTTCCCGGACGATTTCGTCATCTTCGTCGACGAGTCTCACGTCGCGATCCCACAGGTGCAGGGCATGTACTTCGGCGATCGGTCCCGCAAGGAAACCCTGGTCGAATACGGTTTCAGACTGCCAAGTGCGCTGGATAATCGCCCGTTGACCTTTGCCGAATTTCAACAACGGATTAACCAGGTCATCTTCACTTCAGCTACCCCCGGTCCGTATGAGCGGGAAAAGAGTACACGTATAACAGAACAGATTGTCCGACCAACAGGCGTGCTGGATCCGACCGTTGAGGTCAAACCAACCGATCACCAGGTGGACGACCTCCTGGCCGAAGTCAGAGCACGGACGGCGCGCGGACATCGGGTGCTGATTACTACCCTCACCAAGAAGATGGCTGAGGATCTCGCCGATTACATGCGAGAAATGGGCATTAAAGTGCACTATCTGCATAGCGAGATGGACGTGATGGAGCGAGTCGACGTGCTGCGCGATCTTCGTCTGGGCGTGTACGACGTCATTGTCGGCATCAATCTCTTGCGCGAAGGGCTCGATCTTCCCGAGGTCAGCATGGTCGCGATCCTGGACGCCGACAAGGAAGGGTACCTTCGGTCCGAGCGTTCATTGGTGCAAACCATCGGACGTGCCGCTCGGCACATCGACGGGCACGTCATCATGTATGCGGATCGCATGACCGATTCGATGAAACTGGCCATCGACGAGACGTACCGCCGCCGCGGTATCCAGATGGAGTACAACGAAGCGCACGGGATCACGCCCGTGGGCATCAGTAAGTCGATACGCGATCTTTCGGACCAAGTGCGGGCCGTGGCGGAGGAGCGCGTTCAATACGACATGTCAGAGGCTATTCCCAAGGACGAGCTCGCCCGACTCGTCAAGGATCTTGAGGGCCAGATGAAACAGGCTGCAAAGAACCTCGAGTTCGAACGGGCCGCTGCCTTGCGCGACCAGGTCGTCGAAATGCGACGACGCATGGAAGAGACGCCTGCGTCACTGTCC
>JANWJD010000094.1 GCA_025449555.1 Chloroflexota bacterium
ACCGCTGCCGCCACGATCCTTGCAGGACTCCAACGCCCACGCCGGCACAGATTGCCATGGAGGTGGAAAGTATGGCGGGATGGTGCGGGAAGAGCGGGCGAAAGAGCAGAAGCATGGCAAACGTTCCAAAGAACCAGAGCACCAGGAAGCCGGCTATCTCGATACGCCGCACGAGGACTACGGTCAGGATGCCGGTGAACGCCAGCACGCTCAGCCCTGCATCAAGGGCCAGAAAGTGCCTGAGCGTGGTGGTGGCCGGCGCGTGATTCTGCAAATGAAGACCCGCTACCCGATCGTGGAGAGTGACCACCTGCTGCCATTGTTGGCGGGGAGACACCAAAACGAACTCGATCAGTACCGGCATGATCGTCGCGGCTCCGAAGATAGAAGCCGGGCCAATGAACGCGCGGAGAGAGCGTCGCTGCACTGCGATCAACCACAAAACGGGCAGGATCGCCTCCAGCGCGAACAGTTTGATGAGAATGGCGGCAGAGAGGCTCAGCCCGGAAAGGATGAGGAGCGGCACGCGTTCGGTCTTTCGATAGGCAAGCGCCAGGGCCAGCGAGAGCGTGACCAGCGCCATCATCGGAACTTCTGCTTCGACGGTGTGGGAGTAGATGAGAAAGACCGGAGAGATCGCCAGGACAACTGCAGTTACGGCGGCAGCGATCGGACCGGCTACCTCCCAAGCAACCCATGCGGCTGCAACTAGCGCAAGTGCGCCAAATAGCACTTCCGTGATGCGAGCGCCCAAGATGGTGTCGCCGAATATTCGCATGCCGGAGGCAAGCGAGAGGAAGTACAACGGCGGTTGAGCAGAGAACACCTGGTCAAAGAGGGAGTAGCCTCGTTCCACGAGACGACTGCAGGCAGTGTACCGCCATTCGTCGGCATCATTGAAGGCATACGACGCGATTGAGTACGCGTAGACGCTACGATGCATCAACTCCCAGACGAGAAAGAAGACAAATGCGGCGCCAGCCACACCGGCGCCCAAGAGGCGCTCCGGTGCCGGCAGCGCACGGATGACAGATCGGGACTCCGTCTCCATGGTGGCGTTCTCTATGCCGCCGGCCCAGTCCCGTCGCACGGGCCTGGAGGAGGGAGACAGGAAACTGGACGACGGAACGTCGGCCCCGGACGCTCGAACGGCACAAAGTTCCGCATGTACGTACCCTCTCCAACCCGATTCCACGGCTCCTGCTCGGGCGCGTGATTCTATACACAGGGCGTCGAGCGCCCCAAACACGGTGAGGACGGAGGGTGTCACTGGGAGCGCGGTCGTCTTACCCGGAAACCGCTACCTCGGGATAAGGACGGGAACTTCCAGCCGCCACGGTGACTGTTAGAATCGCGTATGGCATGGGGGGAAGCAGCGCGAAGCCTGCTGGCCGGGCGACAGGCGCGCCTCGGTCTGGTGCTGCTCTGCCTGGGCGAGGGGTTGATCCTCATTCGAGCGCGACCGGTTTCGGACTTCTATTTCGCGTTCGTCTGGTTTGGATTCATATTTTTCCTGGATGCCGCCATCCGCATCCAGTCCGGCAAGTCTATGTTCTCCGGTGCACGGCGCGTCTTCCTGGCGCTGATACCCATGTCGGCTCTGTTCTGGTGGCTATTCGAAGGGTTCAACCTGGTCGTGCATAACTGGATTTATGTCGGCAGTCAGTACACCGGCCTGGGGTTTGTGGTGTTTGCCACACTCGACTTCAGTACCGTGATGCTCGCGATGTGGTCCGCTGCCGGCGTAATCTACCGGCTGATTCCGGGACGCGATGCGCCGGAGCCCAATGCTGTTCCTGGCGTAGTACTGGCCGCGGTGTTCGTGGCCGGGCTCGGATGCCTAATTCTGCCGCTCCTCTTCCCACGGTACGCTTTTGGGCTGATATGGGGGTGTACAGCCATGATGCTGGACCCAATCAACGGGTACCTGGGGAGGCCCTCGATCGTGCGTGCACTCTGGAACCGCTGCTGGCGCGTTCCGGCCGCATTCGCCCTGGGCGGCCTCTTTTGCGGTGTGTTCTGGGAGGCGTGGAACTTCTGGTCGCTCCCGAAGTGGATTTACGCCGTGCCGTACGTCAACTTCGCCCACATTTTCGAAATGCCGCTGCTTGGATACGGGGGATATTTCCCATTCGGCCTCGAGGTATTCACCATGGCGAACTTCCTTCTTCCTCTGATCGGACTGGGAACTCTCACGCTGGACACGGGCGAGTCGGCGGTCGAAGTTGACCGAATCAGGCGATATGGAGTGGGTTCGAAGTCGAGGGCGCGAGTCAACTCGTAGGCCACATTGAGTGGCGAGCCAAGCAGGGTTGGGGTGGCCGCACAACGCCGCTCCGGAACGTTCTGTCGCATGTGCTCGGATGGGGGCGTCGTGTCCGACAACCCGGCGACGGAGTCTTCCATGCCGCTGTGCGGTACCACGCCGGCACGGGGTCGACCACGAGGGTCGACGCTACAACGGTTGGTAGACGCAGAGATCGCCCGGCGTGGCGATCCGTTCCAGCCTCCCGGTACGCCACAGGGCGGCCAGGCACGCCGGCCTGGCCCTACGGTTATCGCGGCTTTGGTGGACGAAATGGTGCGAGCGAGCGCCGGGCTACGTCGGTTGATGCCGGACGGGTGAAGCGCGGGGCTCTGTACGGGTCGCGTCCGAGTACCCGGCGACGGAGCGCCGGGCTACGACGGTTGATGTCGGGCGGCCGGGTTTACTGCGACTTTTGCCAGGGAATCAACACCCGTTCCAGCAGCACCATGAGCCCGAAAAAAAGAATGCTGAGGATCGAGACTGTCACGACCGACGCAAAAAGTCCAGGCTTGTCGAGCCGGAAGTAGAACAGGTTGAGCTGACCTCCGACGCCGCTCGCCTGGGAGGGATTGGTGGGGAATCCCAGCAGGGTGTGGACACCGAAACCGTCCAGCACGCTGCCGACAGGGTTGATCCCTGAATTGGCCATCCATTCACCGACGATTGCACCCACAAACGCCAGAGTGGAGGTGATCTTGAGCGATGAGAACAGAAACGGAATGGCTGACGGAAAACGGAGCTTGATAAAGATCTGGGTGCGCGACGCGTTTAACAGTCGCATGAGCTCGTACACACGCGGATCGATCGATTTGAATCCGACGGTCATGTTGACCAGGGTAGGAAAGAAGGAGATGAGGATAGTGACACCTACCACGGCCAGGGCCTGGGCATTATTCGCCAGCAGCGGGACCTGATCGAACAAGATGATGAGCAACGGCACATACACCACGATCGGGATCGTCTGCACCAGGATGGCAAGGGGATAGAAGGCGCGCTCCATGTTGGCTGAGTAGGCGAAAACCGTGGCTCCCAGAATTGCCAGGGCATTGCCGATGATGAATCCGGCCAGAGCATCCTGGGTGGTCACCAGCAAGGCATTACCAAGATCGGGCCAATTGTTCTGTAAACCCTGCAGAGTCGTGCTAAGGTTTGGCAGTTCGTAGGTGGGAATGTTGAGGGCCGGCGGCAACCATTGCCAGATGGCAAGGAACACGGCAACCACGAAGGCCGGCAACATGAAACGCGAGAGGGCAAGCCAGACCCTTTCAAAAGGGGAACGCGCGTGCCTGGACGGCTGCTGAATGGGACGGGCTCCCTCCACGGGGGCGCCTGCTTCTACCGGTTTAG
Source organism: Chloroflexota bacterium (assembly GCA_025449555.1). Taxonomy (GTDB): domain Bacteria; phylum Chloroflexota; class UBA5177; order UBA5177; family UBA5177; genus JANWJD01. Next base: position 3,656 of record JANWJD010000094.1, read on the forward strand.
CCATGGATCCGGCGTCCTTCCAGGGTGCCGAGCAGCGAGGTTTCGATGTCGAAGAACTCCCGCGACCGCTTGATGGCAGGATCGCGCGGGCGAGGCAGCGGCACGTCTACGATGTCCACGATCCGCCCTGGGCGGGGACTCAAAACGACGATTCGATCGCTGAGGTAGATGGCTTCGCCGATGCTGTGCGTGACAAACACCACCGTGCTTTGCTTCTGCTCCCAGATATTGAGAAGCTCGATATTCATTTCGTCACGTGTGATCTGGTCGAGGGCGCCGAATGGTTCGTCCATGAGGAGCAGCGGTGGATCGTAGGTCAGCGCTCGTGCGATGCTGACCCGTTGCCTCATCCCACCGGACAGTTGGTCGGGCCGCTTCGCGGTAAAATCGCCCAGCCCGACGAGTCGGAGCAGGCTCTCGGACGTTGCCTTCTCTGAGGCGCCGTCGCGTCGCAGCACCTCTAGCGGCAACCGAACATTTTTGAGGGACGAGCGCCATGGCATCAGAGCCGGGTCCTGAAAGACGAATCCGATCTCTCGTTTGCGGCGCGCGACGACCGCCGGTTCTCCGGCGATCAGCACCTCACCCTTATCTATTGGCAGGAGATCGGAAAGGAGGCGCAGCAGGGTGGATTTGCCGCACCCCGACGGTCCAATAACGGAAATAAATTCGTTACGCTCGACCTCGAAGGTAATATCTCGCAGGGCTTCCACGGGTTGAGCGCCCGGGTAGATGTAACAAACGTCTCGGACTTCGAGTAGTGCCACTCGTCCTCCCGTGTCGACAACCAAATGGGGGGACGCCGGACTCGGCGTCCCCCACATGGTACGTGGTGGATCGGTCCTACATCTTGTTGGGATTGAAGCTGTTGGTAAACAGCGACGACACCGGAGGCTTGTGGGTGATGAGCTTGTAGCGGAGCAGGGTGTTGAGACTGTCTTGCCAGTAGGCTGCAGTCATGCGACCGCTAAATTGACCGTGAGAGTCTCTAGAAAACGGCACGAACCGCTCCGATTCGAGCTTCTGCTGGGTGAGATTCGCCTGCGCACTCACGCCTTTACCGGCCGGGAAGTACTTCGCGACCGTAATCTGAGCGGCCTGGGCCGGATGACTGTGTGCCCACATGAACCCGCGCGCCACGATGGCCGTCACTTTCCGCACAAGTGCCGGATTGCTCTTCGCCAGCCCATCAGTGGTGAACATGACATCGTCGTAGAAGTGGAATGAGTAATCCGATGCCTTGAAACTGTGGTTCTTGACCCCTTGCATGTCGAGCGTGATCGGCTCGTTGGTCAAGAACACCTCGTACGCATCCACTGCTCCGCTCGTCAGTTGGGAGATGTCGAATGACACCGGCACCAGCTTGTAGTCGCGCTGTGGCTGGAGGCCGACCGAGGCGAGCATCGCTTCGGGCACGTAGATTTCGTGCGGCTGGTACCCGATCTTCTTGCCCTTGAGCTGTTTGAGACTGGTGATGTGGCTCTTGTTGAGAACCGTCAGGCCAAAGACGGATTTCTGCGTGTCGGTGTAGAGCGCCACATCCTTCACGCCCTGGGCGCGTGCGATACCAAGCGCCGCTCCGCTTTGAAACCCGAATTGGTTCCCGCTGTGCTGGGGCACATCGGTCTCCGGCACGACGCTGGGCGACCAACCGGTGAAGGTCATATCGATGCCGGCCGCTTTCCACCAACCAAAATGCTGCGCGACCCAGAGGCCGGAAAATTCAACATTCGGCAGCCAATTCAGGAAGAAGTGGATTTGCGTCATGGCACGGGGATGATGCTTCGGAGCGCTGGCCAGCGCGTTGCCGCGCGCGGTGCCGATGATCGCCCCGCACAAGATCAACAGGATGACACTGCCGGCGAGCAGTGCACGTTTCAGTCTGGTACCCATGTTCTCTCCTCCTCGGTACTCAACATTTCCCTCACTCCTCCCGTACGGTCGTCACAGTGTTGACCGTCGCGTCATCGAGATGCGCGTGGTGACTTCGGGGCCCTCCTTTCGGCATAGGGGAATACCAGGTTCCTCGCTTCGCGCTTAGCATAGTTAACGCTTCAAGCGAGATCAATGCAACCTAATTCATCGCATCTCGTGCTCTGGTCATGAGGCGGCACGCCGCGTCGTTGTGCAGGCGGGCAATGTCTGCGTGGTCAACCCGCACGAGATTGCCATCTTTGACCACGAACTCGCCGTTGACAATGACGGTGACCGGGCGCGGCCCTGCCAGTACAATGCCGGCGATCAGGTCCTCCTGCGATCCGGCCAGGGCGAGCGAGTCGGCGTCGAAAAGCGCTATGTCCGCCACTTTTCCCACGTCGATGATGCCGATATCGTCCCGGCCAAGGCATGACGCACCGCCTCGGGTGCCGAGGCGAAGTGCATCCCGGGCGGACAGCGCCCCTGCTCCATCTCGAACTCGCGCGACGAGCAGCGCCTGCTTCATCTCCTGACGGAGATCGTTGGCATCGTTCGATGCGCTACCGTCCACGCCAAGTCCAACCCGGATGTTCCCGGCACGATAGCTCGACACCGGTGCAAGGCCGGAGCCCAGCAACATGTTTGAAGTCGGGCAATGGGCCACGGCCACGTCGCGATTCCTGAGTAATTCGATATCCGAATCGCTGGGATGGACGCAGTGGGCGACCCAAACATCCGGAGCGGCCCAGCCGACGCTCTCGAGAAGCTCGACCGGGGATAGGCCGAACGTCTCGCGACTGTAGGCGTCCTCGTCCATAGTTTCGGCGATGTGGGTGTGGAGCAGTACGCCCTTTTCGCGTGCCAACACGGCCGTTTCGCGCATCAACTCGGGAGTGGCCGAAAATGGAGAGCACGGCGCCAGTCCAATGCGAGTCATCGCCCCAGGGGTCGGATCATGGTAGAGATCGATGACACGTTCCGAGTCGCGCAGAATCGTATCAAGCGACTGCACCACTGAGTTCGGCGGCAACCCGCCGTCCTCCATGCCGAGGTCCATGCTGCCGCGAGTGGCATGAAACCGAAGGCCGACCGACTGCGCGGCTTCTACCTGCGCGTCCATAAACGATTGACTGCCGTCGGGAAACACGTACAGGTGATCGGAGGACGTGGTGCAACCGGATAGGGCCAGCTCGGCCAGGCCGGTTCTGGTCGAGGCAAAGATCATCTGCTCGTCAAGACCCGCCCAGACAGGATAGAGGCTCCGCAACCAGGGGAAGAGCGTCTTTCCTTCGCTTTCCGGAAAGCCACGTGTCAGGATCTGATACAGATGATGATGCGTGTTGACCAGTCCTGGGATTGCGATCAGGTTTCGGGCATCAATGACCTGATCCACCTCCCCATTACCCGACTCCTGACCGAGCGCCGTGATCCAACCGTCGCGGATCTCCACCGACGCATCGACCAATTCGCGTCCGGTATCGTCCATGGTTGCGATCAGACGACAGTTTTCGAGCCGAAGGGAACTCACGTCATGCCTAGCGGCACACGTTCGAAGGCCCGGACGTCGACCAACCCTTGATCGGTGATGCGCAATTCCGGGATGACCGACAGAGCAAGGAAGCCAAGGTACATGAACGGCGTGGCGAGCGACACGCCCATTCCCTCGAGCTGTGCTTCAAGTTGATGCAGTGCGTCTGCAACTTCGCGCGCCGGTCTGATGCTCATCAAGCCCGCCACTTCAAGTGCCAGTTCGCCCATGACCTTGCCCGCCCGGACGGCGACGAGTCCGCCTCCGAGGGCACGCAGGCGTTCCACACAGAGCACCATGTCGTCGTCGTCCACTCCGATGACCACCAGATTGTGGGCGTCATGGGCGATGGTCGAGGCGAATGCCCCTGTTTTCAGTCCGAAGCCGCGAACGAACCCCACTCCCACCCGACCGGAGGCATGGTGCCTCTCCACGACAGCTACCTTGGCCAGATCGGCGGTGGGATCCGCCACGAACGCCTGGCCGGCAACTCGTGGAATGCCGGTTGCGGCTCGCGTTACCACCTGGTTGGGGATCAGCTCGATCACTCGCAACTCGGCGGCGTCACTCGCGGGAACTCGTAGTGAATCGGCACTCATCGGTCGCAGGTGCACCGTGTCTCGAACGTTGGGGGGAATGGGCCGAGAGTCGAACGGGATGCACCGTCCGTCGCGTGCCACCATCACTCCCTGTTTGAGTACCAGCTCCGGCACAAAACGCTCGAGATCGGGCAGCACCTGAATGTCTGCCTGATATCCGGGGGCGATGGCCCCGAGCTCTTCAAGGCGGTGCCAGCGGGCGACGTTGATCGTGGCAAGTCGTACGGCCGTTGGGACCGGTAAGCCGTGTTCGACGGCAGTTCGCACCATGGAGTTCACGTGACCTTCTTCCAGCAGCGTCCCGGCTTCGCGGTCGTCCGTGACAAACATGCAGTGGTCATCGCCATGCTTTTGCACCAGTGGGAGGAGATCCACCAGATTCCGGATCATGGACGCCTCGCGGATCATGATCCACATACCCAAGCGTTTCTTTTCAAGTGCTTCCGCCACGGTCGTACACTCGTGATCGCTGCCTGGTCCGGACACGATGTAGGCGTTGAGATTTCGCCCGGATACGCCCGGCGCGTGACCATCGATGCGCGTGTAGCGAGTCATGGCCATCTTGCTCATGACCTCGGGTTGTGCCGCGATGGCCGCAGGATAGTTCATCATCTCGGCAATGCCGATAACCCGGGCGCGATCGAGCAGTTCGGCGAAGTCGCACGCCTCGAGCGGAAAGGCGGGCGACTCGAATTGGCTCGCGGGCACACAGGACGGCATCATGACATAGACACCGAGCGGTATGCCCTTGCTCGATGCCAGTAGGTATTCCACACCGAGCGTTCCCAGCACGTTCGCCAATTCGTGCGGGTCCACGACGACCGTGGTCGTGCCCGCCGGCAATATGGCTCGGGCGAACTCGTCGACCGTGAGCTTTGAGCTCTCCACATGGCAGTGACCGTCGATATAGCCTGGAATCAGGAAGCGATCGGTCACGTCCAGCGTGTGGGTGGCATCGTAGTTTCCGACGCCGACGATGTGGCCGTCCACGATGGCGACGTCGGCCTTGAAGAACTCCTCGGTGAAGACGGAAAGCACCTGCCCTCCCTTCAGGACGAGGTCGGGCTCTGCGTCCCCGCGGGCGACGGCAACCCACCTTCTACGCATGTTCCGCCGGACCACCTTTGCCGCCCATGGTTAGCGCCATGATCGCCTTGGCGGTGTGCAATCGGTTTTCAGCTTCGTCGTAAACCACCGAATGCGACCCGTCGATCACCTCATCCGTCACTTCATACCCGCGGTCGGCCGGCAGGCAGTGCATGTAAATCGAGTGGGGATTCGTCAGGCCCATGCGGCGCTCGTCGCAAATCCAGTCGCGATAGCGGGCCGAGATAGCGAGCGCTTCCTCGGGTCGCGAGAAGAGCTCCTCGATTCCCCAACTCTTCGGATAGACGATGTCAGCCCCTTCGAAGGCTGAATCCATGTCGTGCACGATCTCGAAACTTCCGCCAGATGCTGCAGCGTTGTTCCGCGCATCCTCCACGATATGGCTCATCAGGGTGTACTCCGGCGGGTGGGCCAGGCGCACGTTCATGCCAAATCGAGTCATCAACCAGATCAAACCCTGTGGAACCGACATCGGCTTCGCGTAGCTGGGCGCATAGGCCCATGACACGGCGATGGTCAAACCACGCAGCCCTTCCGGGAATTTCTCGCGCATGGTCATGAGATCTGCGATGGTCTGGGTCGGATGGTCGACGTCCGATTGCAGATTGATCACCGGCACGTCGGCGTGCTGGGCCACCTCACGCATATAGCTATCGCCCGCGCCCGGTTCGAGATCGTGCCTGATGGCCAGACCGTGACCGTACCGGGAGAGTATGATCCCGGTATCTTTCGGGCTCTCCCCGTGCGAAATCTGCATCACGTCGGGCGTCAGGTCGTGAGCATGTCCACCCAACTGGGTCATGCCGGCTTCGAACGCGTTGCGCGTGCGCGTCGACTTGTCGAAGAAGATCATGAACAGGGTCTTGTCGGGGAGCAGACGTGTGGGCGAGCCCAGCGCGAAGCTGCGCTTCAGATCATGCGATACATCGACGAGCGTGTCGATTTCCTCGGTCGACCACTCCTGTGTGGTCAAGTAGTCTTTTCCTCGCAGGGTCGTTATCACCCGGTTCTCCTCTACATGCGAAGCGTTTCAAGGGCGGTCGTCGACCGCCGTCCGATCTCTAGCGAATGACGGCCAGGGTTCGCCGGCGAAGTTTCTCGTCGTCGCGCGCACTGGTGGGATGCTCACGGTCCGGTACTTGCAATTCCGCCGACGCACCACAGAGTTCGGTCGACAGATAGCGGAGACCGTTGTCGCAGATAATCGTGACAATATCGGCGAGATCGGGCCGGGCGCGAGCGGCCTTGAGGGCGCCGGCTACATTGCAGCCCGACGAGATGCCGCAGAAAATGCCCTCTTCACGCGCGAGTCGTCGCGCCATCTCGATCGCCTCGTCCGAGCTGACCTCGACTACCGCGTCCAACAGGTCGAGGTGCAGATTGTCCGGGATGAAGCCGTCGCCGATGCCTTCGATCCGATGCGGCCCCCAACCGCCCCCGGCCAGAATGGGACACTCTTCCGGCTCGATGGCAAAGATCTGGATCTCGGGGTTGCGTTCCTTGAGATATTGCGCCACCCCAGTCAACGTCCCACCGGTGCCCTGTGCGTCAATAAAGGCGTCGACCTGGCCCGCTGTCTGTTCCCAGATCTCCGGACCGGTGGTGGCATAGTGCGCGGCGATGTTGTCCGGGTTGGTGAACTGCGACACTTCCCAATACGACTCCGGCGATTCGGTCTTGAGCTCCGCCACCCTATCCATGACCAGGTCGACATCGCTTTCGCCACCGGGCGTGAGAATCAAACGTGCGCCGTACGCCTGAATCGTCTTTTTGCGCTCGTCGCTCATACCCTCCGGCATCACGATCACCGCCGAATACCCCTTTGCGGCAGCCGTCATGGCCGTCGCAATGCCGGTATTGCCGGTGGTGGCCTCGATGATCGTCATGCCGGGCTTCAGATCACCGCGTTGCTCCGCCTGGGCAACGAGGAATGGAAGGATGCGGTCCTTCACGCTGCCGCTGGGACCGAAGTACTCCAGCTTGGCGAAAATGCGAGCGCTAGAGCCCTGGGTTACCCGGCGCAGTTCCACCAGAGGGGTAAACCCGGCCGTTTCGAGAACGCTGTTCACCGGCAGGGCTCGACGGTTCCAGTCGACTGTCGTGTCGCGCGATGTATCGATGCTCATGGGTGGTCTCCTCGTGCGTCCAACGCCGCGAGCACCTTTTCGGGCGTCATCGGCAGGGAATGAAGTCTGACGCCAATCGCGTCGTAGATCGCGTTCGAAATCGCCGGGGCCGGCCCGTTGATCGCAATTTCGGCCACGCTTTTGGCGCCAAACGGACCAGTCGGTTCCTCGGCTTCCACCAGGATGGTAGTGAGTTTCGGCATGTCGTCCGAGCAAAAGATTTTGTAATCCATGAAGGTTGGATTCAGCACCTGTCCTTCCGAACCGATCTTGATCTCTTCGGTGAGCGCATACCCGAGGCCCTGGGTGATCGCACCTTCAACCTGACCCTCGCAAATATCGGGATTGAGCGCCTTTCCGACATCGACCGCGGCCACGATGTGAATCGGATGGACCACGCCGGTCTCGATATCGACCTCGACCTCGGCGTACATGGCGACAAACGGAGGTGGACTTTCTTTGGTGGCGTGCGAGCCTCGCCCCATAATCAGCGTCTTGTGCTCGCCGTAAAGACACTCCAGCGCGATCTCCTGCAGGGTGACACTCTTGCCGTTGAGGGCGGAAACCCGGCTGTCATGTACCAGCAACCCTTCGGGATCCTCATCCATCATTCGCCCGGCGGCTGCCACGATCTGTTGTCGGGCGTCTTCGGCTGCCTTGAGGACGCAGGTGCCGGTGATGTATGCCGTACTACTCGCATACGCTCCGTAATCGAACGAGATGTCGTCGGTGTCGCCGGAGCGGATGAGGATGTTCTCGAGCGGCACGCCCAGGACTTCAGCAGCCACCTGACACAGCGTCGTGTCACTGCCCGTGCCGAT
>JANWJD010000095.1 GCA_025449555.1 Chloroflexota bacterium
CCCGGCAAGTCCGACGCGTCGATTTGGGCGAAGAGAGTTTGCGTGCCGCCAGGCGAGATTTGAACGATGGTCGTGCCGGTTCCCTGGAGATTTCCGCCGGTGGAGGTGGGAGCATTGTTGAAATTGCTGACGAGAACATCGTCCTGATGGAGTTTCCCCATGGTCGCGGGCACTACTGCCACGCCATATGGATTGAAGTCTCCGTTCGCCGGTACGGTCGATGCCACGGTGCTCACAGTGCTGAGGCCACCGATGAAGGATCCCCCGGCGATCGCCAATGACGGCAGGAGAGCCACCAGTAGCGCGAACATCATCCCTGCGAGCAGCTGAAGCCGTGAGTGTGTCATGTGATCCTCCTTACACTCAAAGTCAGGACGATATGCCCCGGCACCATCTCTTCTCATACGGAGTGGGTTACATGATCAGCATCCGCGACCGGCGACAAGCTACTACTTTTCGAGCACGCGCGTTAGAAACTCCCGGAGCGCTGCTGTGTAGCGCTCCGAAGCGACGTTCCACGACTCGGTGTGGCCGGCCCCCGCCACACGCACGAGAGTCACGAGGTCGGGCCGGGCACGAGCGAGGGCAATGCTCGGTCCGATGGGGACGAGTTGATCGTCCGTGCCATGGAACAGGAGGGTCGGCGTGCGTAAGCGAGCAGATTCCGACACCGCGTTGATCGCACTGAGATCCCACAGTCCGAGCCGCCAGGCGATGACTCGCTCTGTGACGGTCGCCAGAAGGGATGGGAGGCCACGTTGGCTCGCTGCCAGATCGATCGTGGCACCCCAATCGAGCGCGGGCGCATCCAGCACGACGGCGCGGACTCGACCTGCATAGTGCGAACGGTACATGAAGGACTCCACGGTGCTACCGCCCATGGAGAAGCCGTACAGCACGACGGTTCGCGCACCGTGAGCCAACGCATACAGGACTCCGGCTTCCACGTCTTGCCACTCGGTGGCCCCGAGATGATAGAGGTGATCGGGGCTGGTAGGGGCGCCGATATCGTTGCGGTATGAGAGGTCGAGGACCGGCAACCCGAGCGCCATCAGAGTGGGCGCAGCTCGTAGCGGGTCGGTCCGACTAGCCTTGTAGCCATGCACGAGTACGACCCAGGTGTGAAGCCGGCCCGGAATGTACCAGGCCGGCATAGGCCCCAACGCGTCAGGTATCTGGACGGTTCGGTACCTGGCATGGAAGCCCGCAGGACTACCAAAAACCGCTACGTCGAAATCAACGAAGTCACCGGTCCGCAAATCGCGGATGTTGCCGGTGAATCGGCGCACGACCGTGTGACGGGTCATCGAGACAATAGGCCCGAGGCTGACCCGCCCGCCCGGCCAGTCGAGACCGTATACGCCCGGTCGCTGCGTGCTTCCGGTGCGCGGAAGCGTGATGGTGGTATGGCCGAGGGCGAGGATCTTGAGGTTGTAGCTCGGTCGATCGGGACGTACGTCGAGCAATTGGGAGGAGAAGTACCAGGCGGCTCCTCCGAGGACCGCGGCTACGAGGACCAGGAGTGACACCGCGACCAGAGAGAGTTTCAGGACGAGGCGGCTACGACGACGCGGCTGCATCGGTGGTGATGCAGCCGACCTCCCGTTTTCTTGTGGTGAGATTGTCATCGCCCGCCGCCTCTCGCCCGACCGATGGCGCGCCATGCGGATCGTCGCCTCGGATGTCATTTTGACTGTATGGGAGATGTTGCGGAATCGCATCCGTAGTCACACGTATGTGAGTACACCGGGTGGATTGGTTCATCAGGTGACACGGCAGGGTCCGGATGTGCGCCGGCGCCTCGGCGACGGAGTCATTCATGCCGCTGGGCGGCGTCACGCCGGATGAAACGCCAGCCCGGGGTCGCCCACAAGGGGCGACGCTACAACGGTTGTCGGCTGCGCCAATGGGGATCGGGCTAATTCTTTCAACCGAGCACCGAGCTACTGAGATCGGGTTAGGCGAGCCGGCGAAGGGTGCTGATACCAACCACGGGGAGTTGCACCCCCGCGGCGCGGTATTGGTCGAGGCGCTCGCGCACGCGTGCCTCATTACCGATTACGGTGAGTCGCTCTGCTACCTCGGGAGGCACGAAGCGAGCGGCTGCCTGTTGATCGCCGCCATGTGGATATGCGTTCACGTGGGCGCGGATGTCGACCAGGATGGAGGTGTTGAAGCCGCTCTTTTCCAGCAGCAATTCACCCTGGCGAGGAATGGATAACATGGTGGCCAGCCAGGCGCGCGCTTTGTCAAGTCCCTGCTCGTAAGGGTCGGACCGGTCGCTGAGATACACCGCCAGCCAGGCGGCGATGGTGAGGTCGGAGCGAGCTCTTCCGGAAGCATCCGCCGCGGCATACACCTGATCTACCGCCCAGCTCACATACTCGGTCGAAGCGCCCACGTTGAGCAATACCCCGTCCGCCACAGCTCCTGCCAGGCGAAGCATCTGCGGGCCCATCGCGGCAAAGAAGATGGGCACGCGAGGCTGCACGGGTCGCACCTCCAACCGTGCACCCTGATAGACGAATCGTTCACCCTGAAAGTCAACCGTTTCACCCGCCAGTAGCCCGCGCACGATCTCCGTCGTTTCGTTCATCACGGTTACCGGCTTTCCGCTCTCAATCCCCATCTGGTCATGGATGAGAGCAGGCGAGCTCGTGCCCAGCCCGAGTTGCGCCCGACCGCCGCTTACCTCGTCCAGGGTTGCAACAGCCATGGCGAGCGAGGTGGGGTTGCGCGTGTACGGGTTAACGACTCCGGTCGAGAGACGGATGAGCCGGGTCTCGCGAGCCGACAGACCACAGAGTTGAAACGCATCTCGACAGTTCACGTCCTCTGCGACGAAAGCGATTTCGGCGCCGAGGGTCTCGGCTTCTACCACGCCGGCCACCACGTCCGCCGAGGGCCGGCAGTTGCTGATCCCGAGGCCGATTCGATCGCGTTCGCTCACAGTTTCATGGTCCAGTCGATAACCGGCGCATAGTCGTCTGGTGTTCATCGTAACGGCACGACAGGAGAGCGTACATCCGTTCGATAAAGACCGCGCGATCGAACGTAAGGGCATGGCGCCGCAGCGTGTCCGGATCGAACCGGTCCGTGAACGAGGACAGCGCTTCGACCAGCGACGCCACGGTCGGCTCGGGAAAGAAGATGCCGGTTTCGCCGGCTACCACCGTTTCGAGTGCACCTCCGGCCTGGAAGGCGATGACCGGCCGGCCGGCAGCCTGCGCTTCGAGCGGCGCCAGGCCAAAATCTTCTTCACCCGGCCAGATCAGGGCGCGACACGAGGCGAGCTGATCCGCGACCGCCTGGTCGGGGAGTCGTCCCAGGAAGCTGACAGTAGGACCGGCCATCCGCTCCAGCCGGGACCGATCCGGACCGTCGCCCACCACGCGGAGGGGAAGACCCAGGCGGGTGCAGGCCTCCACCGCCAGGTCGATGCGCTTGTACGGCTTCAGCCGTGCCAGGATGAGAAAGTAGTCTGAGTGCTGGGGACGTGGAACAAAGGCAGAGGTATCGATCGGCGGCTGCAACACGTCACTTTCGCGCCGATAGTACTTCCAGATGCGACGGGCTGCGTTGTACGAACCGGCGATGAAGGCATCCACCCGCTGCGCCGCAACATAGTCCCAGACCCGGATCCGAGTCGTCAGCCAGGGAAGCGCAGAGCGAGCACCGATCGGTAAGCGCTCGTGTCGCACATAGTCGTGGTACATCCAGAGAAAACGGGTCGTGTTGTTGAGGTAGCAGACATGACAGGTCTCGGGACGAGTGATGACGCCCTTAGCGAAGGTCGTGGTGCTGCTCAGGACCAGATCGTAACTGGAGAGGTCGAACGATTCAAAGGCGGAGGGGTAGAGCGGTGTGAAGGCCTGTACCAGACGAACGCTCGAGGAGAGACGCTGCAGATAGCTCGTTCGAATGTCAACCGAGCGCCAGTACGCCGGCATACTGTCCGCATCGTAGGTCGACGTGTAGAGCGGAGCACCCGGAAACAAACGCGTGAAGACCTCGACCACCTTTTCGGCCCCGCCGGGTTGATTCAGATAGTCGTGCACGAGGGCAACGTGCAGCGATCGAAGGTTATCTGGAACAGTCATACTCGCCCGCATAAGAAAAGGCCCTCTCCCGCCACGGAAGAGGGCCACGCGTGGTCATGAAGTACCGATCAGGCCGCACGCGCCGAGGCGTCGCCCCTACGGCGAAAAAAGCGCCGGAGTTCGTGATTGTGCCACACGACCAGGATCTGACTGGCATTGAAGATCGAACTGTAGGTGCCGCTGATGATACCGATCAACATGGCGAGCACGAAGAATCGGATGGCTTCGCCGGTAAAGAGAAACACGGCCAGCAAGGTGAGTACCACGGTAAATGAGGTGTTGATGGACCGCACGAATGACTGCAGGATGCTGTGGTTCACGATGACGTCGAAGGGTTCACCGGTGCGCTTGCCCAGATTCTCGCGAATCCGGTCGAAGATGACGATCGTGTCGTGCACCGAGAAGCCGATAATCGTCAGCATGGCAGTAACGAACGGAGCATCGATCTCGACATTCAGCAGCTTTCCGAGGATCGAAAAGATGCCGAGCACGACCAGGACGTCGTGCAGCATAGCGATCACAGCGGCGGTTCCGAAGCGAATCGGATTGGGAGCATTGCGGAATGCGAAGCTGATGTACAGCAGAATGGCAATCGCCGCGGCAGCCACGGCGATGATCGCCTGCTGTGTGAGTTGCGACGCGATGGTGCCGCTGACGATGGAGCTCTGTACCACGCCGGGAGAGTGTGGGTACGTCTTGCCGATATCAACCTTGATCGCCTGCAGTTGTTTGGGGGTGATCTGCTTGGTGCGAGCCAGGTACTGACAGCACGTGCCGGAAAGTACCGGCTGCACAAAGTTCAAGTTACCGGTATGCGCGCGCACGATGTTACCGATCTGCGTGGCCTGTCCCGACTTCGGTACCTGGATCGTCAGCTCGGTTCCACCGGTGAAATCCGTGCCGAGTCTCAGGCCGAAGGTGGCCAGAGATAGCGTGCCGGGAATGATGATGATCAGAGAAAAGAGAAAGTACCAGTAGCGCTTGCCGACAATATTAAGCAACTCGACCTCCCGTCAGGTTTTCCACGCCGAACAGCGTGGGATTCCTGGCGTATCCCGAACGCACCAGGAGCTGTAGCAGGGTTTGCGATATGAACACAGCGGTCAGAAGGCTGATAACGACTCCCAGGAAGAGTGTGGTGGCGAATCCAGTGATGACGGACGCGGCAAAGTTGTGCCCGAACCAGAACAGGATGACGGTGGTAATGATGGTCGAGGCATTGGAGTCGCGGATAGACGGCCACGCGCGGCGGAAACCGGCGTCGACCGAGGCGCCCAGCGTCTTACCGGAGCGCAGCTCCTCGCGCATGCGCTCGAAGATCAGCACGTTGGCATCTACCGCCATGCCAATCGAGAGAATGAAACCCGCGATGCCCGCCAGGGTGAGCGTGACCCCAAACAACTTGAACGACGCGAACACGATGGTCGCGTACATCAGCAATGCAATGTCGGCGAGCAGGCCGGGGAGCCGGTAGTACAGCAGCATGAAGATGGCGACGATGATGAGACCGATGATGGCCGCCTTGGTCGCGGCGTTCACGTATTGCGGGCCGAGGCTGGCCGCAACCTGCTGCGAGGAGTCGACATGCAGCGAGATCGGTAACGCGCCGTAGTTCAGATAGGTGGCGATCGACTGCGCTTCTGAGGTGCTGCTAATGCCCGTGATCTGCGTCTGTCCGCCGCAAATCGCGCCCTGAATCGTCGGGTCGCTAATCACTTTTCCATCCAGCACGATCGCCGAGAAACGCCCCACATTGTTGGTGGTGAAGTTACACCATGCGTCATTGCCGGCACCCGTCAGGGTGTACGTCACACTTGGTCCGCCGGTGTTCTGGTCGAAACCAACCTGCGCGCTGCCCGACTGCACATACTTACCAGCAGCAATCACTTGAAGAACTGGAGTACCGGCGGTCGCGTTGGTCGTACCGACCGGCGCTTTCGGTGCGCAACCAGGGGACTTGCTGGGGCAGACGAGCTTCACCTTGGTCTGAGCAGCCAGGTTGGTGGATCCGCTGTCGGTTAGGGCGAGAAATCCAGTCTTTCCGATGGTCGAGATCAACTGATTCTGGTTCTTCAGGCCGGGCATTTCGACGGAGATGCAGTTCGTGCCGACCCTGGTCACCTGGGGTTCGGTGACACCAAAGCCACCGGCGGCACGGGACGCGATCACATCGCGTGCAGTATTCATATTGCTGTCGGTGGCCGGCTGCCCCTTATCGGCGCACATCAAGAGGCGCGCGCCGCCGGCGAGATCGATGCCTTTGTTCACCGACACGGAGTGTCCTAAGAATTGGGTGGTCTTGGGCAGGTCGATGTAGATCGCGGCCAACAGCACGATCACGATCCCAGACTCGGTCCAGGTGATATTAGGCATCAATATTCCTTACGGCACGACAAGTGATGCGCCCCGGATGGGGCGCTGTTTTAGGCGTCCATGTTTAGTGTGGTCGCTCTTCAACAGTCAACGAATGAGCCGGATCAGAGCGACCTCAGGACGCGCCCGCAACCGGATCGGCAATCCAGTGTAGCCCAGGCC
>JANWJD010000096.1 GCA_025449555.1 Chloroflexota bacterium
ATCATCGCCGAGCAGCGTGGCGACGCACACGAGGCCGAGCGGCGATACCGACAGGCTGTCGTCGAGGGGAACTCATGGGCTGGATACGACCTGGCCTATCTCCTGGCGAGCGAGGGCCGGCTCGATGATGCAGAGGCAGCATATCGTACAGCCACAGGGAGGGGCGGTGGCGAGGCGTTCGAACCGATCGGCGTGATGCTCAGCGACCGTCAGGACTATTGGGCCGAGGAATCGTTCCGGCGCGCCGTCGCGGCAGGTGTTCGCTCCGCCTACGAATCCTATGGCACCTTCCTACGGCAGCGGGGCCGTTTCGATGAGGCCGCGGCCATGTATGAGAGGGCTATCGAGGCGGGTGTCGGTTACGCTGCCTTCCATTATGGAGACATGTTGACAGACCTAGCGAGGTACGAGGAGGCGGAGGCTGTATACTGCCGTGCGCTTCCCTACGAAGGCGTAGAGAACCACCTGGCCCATCTGCGTCTCCGAGTGGGCAAGGAACGCGAGGCGGAGGAGATCTGGCGCACTGCCGTTGCGGAGGGAGACACCAACGCGATGCGTGACTATGGATGGTACCTGTTCCAGAGAGGTGCTGAGAGGGACGGCCTCCACTTGCTAGAAGGTGCCGCGGAGGCGGGAGACACGGGAGCCCATCGCTACCTAGGATTGACATATGCCGAACTGGGGCGAGTCGAGGAAGCCGAGGAGCAGTTCCGGCTCGGCATCGAAGGCTACGACACCCATGCCCACATCGAGCTCGCGGATTTACTGACCCGACTGGAGCGCTTCGGCGAGGCAGGAGCTCACTATCGGCGCGCCATAGACCAGCATGAGGATGTCCCGTTAGCACACTATCGGCTCGGCCTCCTCCTGGGACGCGAGGGAAGGGTGCAGGAAGCTGAGGCACATCTCCGGACAGCGCTTGAACTGGGAGATGAGGAGCTGCGGAGACAAGCTCGCGACGCTCTTGCCCGCTTTCATAGCTGATTCAACCTTTACCGATTCTGGAAGAATAACAAAGCGCGCGACCTCGAGGCCATCTTCAACGTCGTTAAAAAGGAGATTGCGAATTTCGTTTACCGAGATGTGAAGTAGAGACATGAAGATGACTTTCGTGCCGGGTGACCTGGGGAGCATGGGTAGGGCAATTTACAGCCGAGGGGATCTATGGTTGCGCTATGAGATCCAGAATCGCGAAAGAAGAGCGCCCGGCACGCTCGCAGAGGAGATCGATGCGAGACTGCGTATCGATCTCCAACCGCTCTTTGTCATAGCAGATACACTCACGTTGGTTTTCGGGTCGCGAGAACGACACCTGGAATCTCTCGATGCACGCACAGACGAGGCGGGCTGGGTATCGGCTCGAGTCAGCGAATTGCCGGTCAGTAACGGACAAGGAGCTCTGGTAGTGTCAGGCCTCCCGGCGGAAAGCGATCATGCGGCCGTTGACCTGATTCCACAGTATGAGGTCGGACCGACTCACGACTGGCTGCGAATTGGGCTTGCTCGCGGTGAGCACGTCAGTTACTACGAGGTGGCGCAAGATATGCTCGTAGGAGTTGAAAATGGAGATCTAGTAGACATTTTTCTCTCCCGCTTGACAATCACAGAGTAGAAGTAGCTTACAGGTACCAGGCGGGCCATCGCCGCATAACCGATTTCGATTCAGTCTCGATGGGCAGTGACCAGGTTGGGCTATCGAGGCCCGGGGCAGACGCAACGCCTCACAGCCGGAGGGACGAGCTACCAGTACGATGCCACCGGGCTGAGCCAGTCGTCCTCGGGATCACCGGCCTACTCCACGACCACACCCGATGGGGAGGTGCTGAGTGAACGGCTCTCCACGGGGACGTATTGCTACCTGCACGATGGATTGGGCTCGGTGGTCGCGCTCACCGACAGCTCCGGCAGTGTGGTGAACAGCTATGCGTACGACCCATATGGGAACACCACCAGTGGCTCCGGGACGGTAGCGAACCCGTTCCGCTACGCTGGTGCCGTGTGGGATAGCAGTACGGGGCTGTACCAGATGGGCCAGCGATTCTATGACCCCACGATTGGCCGGTTCACCCAACTGGATCCCGCTGCCATGGGACCGTGCATGGGATCGCCCGCAGAGATCGGAAACTACTACGCCTACGTTGGCGGCGATCCCGTCAATTACTTGGATCAAGAGGGTTTGAAGAAGCACCGGTCGAAAAAACACAAGCGCGTAACGGTTACCTACTATGAGCGCTTCACTGTGCTACCTCCAAGTCGACACGCAGTAAATTGCCAAGAAGCTAGTGACATAGGCAGCCTGCTCACAGCGGGGGGTGCTGTGCTCGTTTTCGTTCCGGGTGCAGAAGTACCGGCGGCCATCCTCGCCCTCACCGGTCTTGGAACGCTTGCATTCAGTAAGATAGTACTCCGGTGCGACTGATAGTGGATTCTTCGGACTGATAGGAAATCCGAGAGGGGAGTGGGCCGGCCGAATAGCCCGGATTGCTCTCTTCTCGGGACCACAGTCGCGGAGCCACGCGTTTTTTAGGCTACTTCTAGCGAGTACCCAAGGTGACTATTTTCGTGGACTCTTATGCAATAACGGTTACCTACAGCATAGCTATCCTATTGCTTGGATTTGCCTTGTTTATCGCCGTTTTAACTACAAATAGAGCTAACGAGTCAATGGTCATAACTCCTTCACTTCGCAAAATCAAAAGAGTGCTGAGGTTCGCTGCCACCGTGGCCGGAGGATTTTCGCTTGCTCTCTCAGTTCTATTTATTTTGACGAACTGGCCCATGTCATCGGCGGATGGCATTTTTTATATATCCGCACCTTTCCTTCTACTATCGATGACTCTCCGACTGGTGGCTGATCGGCTCAGGTAGCTGGCAGCCATGGCCAAATATCCCGACGCAGAAGCGCTCATTCGGGCAATCATCGTACCCGCCAAACCGCTACTGTGGGCACACGAACTGCTTCCTTTGGCTACGATCAGTCGAATCGTCTCACTAGCTTTGCCATAGGCACGACGACGGCGAGCTACACGTACAATGGCGATGGCACGCGCACCGGGACGACGGTTGGAGCGAGCAGCCCGAGGCAGGTGTGGGATGTGGCGGAGGGCATGCCGCTTATCGGGCCGGGCAGCTGCGTGACGGGACCACGTGGACTGCCGCTCGAGCAGATCTCGTCGAGTGGAACCGTTGCTGTCCTTCTGATCCGATTCCAGCCATAGTCGTGAGCTCATCGGCCAGGCCGAACTCGGCGATTTGGCAGCTGCACGCCCGGAACACCTGTGGGAACGCCCGCAACGGGCCTCATTGATCGTTTCCAGTACTGACTAATCGTGGGTGGAATCGGGCATGCCTCGCAAGCGTGGTGGTGTCGTCTCACACATTCGTCTCTGTTGCAAGAAGTGAGACTTTCAAAAAGTGATGTTGCGACACGACGTCGCGTGAGAAGCGCGATGGGCGAGTACCCGCCCGGATCAGTTTTCAGATCCGTTCCCACCTCGGGGGGCGTCGCTAGTCACGGCGGGGTCTGGAGCGCGAGGGAGAAGCCCAGGGCGACGCCGAGCCATCCGGAGACACCGGGCAAGGGAAAGGCTGGAAGGATGAACACCTCACCTGAATGTTTATGAACTGGTGCCCCGGTCAGGATCACGGAGTCGCACGGTAGCTGTACCGTACGGCCTGGGCGTCACCACGACCTCGTTCCGATCCAGGGGAAGTTCTTCCCGCAGTCGCTCCAGGATGTCACAGAGCGTGATGCGCAGCGGAGCCGGCCAGGTCAGGCGCAGGCGGACGGGGTGTTCATATCCCCCGGTCTCGTACAGCCGCAGAATGAAACCATCACCGTCTTGCGCCGGTTTCAATACGTCCAGGGAAGCACTCCCTTCCACGATTTCGGCAAAACCGGCTTCGCCCATCACGTCCCTGCCGGCTGCTCTGAGGTTATCGATCTCCGATCCCCAGGCACTCGGGACGCCGATCCGGGCAGGGGCAAATGGTGTCAGCAATTCACGTCCAGCGCGCGCCAGCTCCGCCCGATTGCTTTCACGCGCACTCAACAACCGATACCGGAAGGTAAACTCGCCCCCCTGGCGCGCGAAAAAGTTCGTGAACCAGTGGTTGTTGAGTGCATAGGAAAAGAGCAGGCCCGTGTTTTGCACGGGGAGCGACGGCGTCTTGCCCGTCTTCATCTCGCCGAACTCGACCAGCGGGGCTTCGGCGCACAGCCAGGTAAGCGCCAGTCCCTCCCCGGTCAGTTGAACCCCGTGCTGCACGTTATACCAATCGGTGGAGGTGCCCACGATTTGCTCGGTTCCGGGGGTGAAAACGCCTCCGGCGATATCACATTCCACCCGATCCGGCCGGATGGCCAGCGGGAAGGCGATGTACACCGCTTCGGTACCCTCGACCTCTTCCTTCACGAAGCGGGTCGTGAAGTCGACCTGTTTGCAGCCGTAATCCAGCCGGATTTCCTGGACAATCGACGGGAAGTGCGGCATCGACGCCTCGGAGATGAGAGACACGCCGAAGCGATCGCGCAGGACGCGAGTCCGTGCTCCCTCCGGCGAACTCAACCGCAGCTTCGCCTGGTTGGGAAGGAAGGTGAAGGGCATACGGGGCTCGATCAGATCGGCTCTCCCACCAGGGCTCGTCACTTCTTCATAGATCAACTGGTGCAGATGCCACGGTCCAGGGCCGGCGAGCTCGCGGTTCAGCTCCTTGTCGACCAGGCTTTGAACCCGGCCATGGTCGTCGACTTCCACCCGATAGAAGTCGCTCTCGGCGACCTGCCCCTCCTCCTCGGAGGGGGTAGGAACCGGCTCTTGAGTCTGCTGGAACCGGTAGATGGCATAGCCCAGAGCCGGGATCTCCGCCTCGAAATCCACCCAGAGGTCGCTAAACGGATTCAAGTGGCCGGTGTAGTTCAGCAGACGGTTCTGCGATGGTACCTCGGCTCCGGCCGCGTCAAACACCCGTACCGACGTTGGCACGGCGAGTGCCGGATTCCGCCAGCGCACATTCCACCGCACGATCTCGCGCCGCGGCCACTCCAGGGGATTGAACAGGATGAGCTGTTCGTCCTCGCTCCGACCCGCTACCTGTTGGGCCAGGGTCCGCACCGCTCGCTCCACATAGCGCTGCCCCTCGAGCGCCGCATCTTCCGCATATGACGTCTTGCGGCGGCCCAGGGCACGGGTCTGAAACGAATAGGGGTCCTCGACACTGCGCCACCAACCCCAGGTGTGCTCGTCATAGAGCAGCAAATTCTCCTGGAGCCGCTCGAGTTCACCGTGGTTGAACGGCCAGGCCGCGCCCAACGCCATGGCCAACGAGGCGGCCTTTTCCGCGGTCAGAAGCCGGCCATGCGCGGAACGAACCAGGCCCGTCTCGTAGGCCGAGGACGCAACACCGTCATCCCACCAGTCCGGCCAGGCCCCGGAAACGACCGGAATCGAACGACCGTAGCGGGCCGCTACAGCGCGCAGCGCTTCGCCGGCGGTGACCAGGCGACAGAGCGGAGGTGACTCCCATCGACGGCCCGATTCAGACGCTCGCCGGTTGAACTCTTCCACCAGATCAGAGACTCCGAGATTCGGCATGGCATTGTCCAGGTGGTAGCCCTGCAGCGGAAGTAGCACCGTGTCATATGGATAGCCGCGCTCCTCGAGTCCATCCAGATACTGCTCGAGTGCCTGAAACGAGGGGGCAATCGGGAAGTTCAGCAGCTTGATTCCGGTCATATAGTGCTCGTTGTTCCAAACAAACAGGCGATCGCCTCCCGGACTTTCCCACCAGAATCCACCGGGCCGCTGCTCGGGCAACGGTGGGCCACCACGAACATCGTTCACCGCCATGTTGAGGTAGCGGACCCCAACCTGCGGCAGTAACTGAGCGTAAAACCAACTCACACCGTTGATGTCGCTGACCAGCGCAGTATCAACCGTCACTCCGCACTCCTGGGCAATGGCAAAAGTGGATTCCAGCGATCGGATGAGCAGTTCGGGGGGAACCAACTGTGTGAGATGGAGGTAGCTCGCGGTAATCTGAATCCGGCCTTCGCGCGCATACCGGCCGAACGTGGCGCGCTGTTCCTCGCTTGCATACTGCCAGAATCGGGCAAGGGTCCACCCCGTTTCCACCGTCCAGGCGAAGCGCGCCTCCGGCGGTCGATCCTCGGTCAGCCGGCAGAACTCCAGGGCACGAACCAGGTTTTCCGCCTGCTGTTCGGCCACTTGTTCCTGGGGGTGGGTGTAGCCGATGTCGGTATGCGTGTGGTGAAAGAAATACACCCGCTGGATGTACCCTTGTCTTCGCTCTCCTGCCTGTCTCCCATCCATCGTTATCCCTTGACGAACGCTTTGACGACCTTGCACGGTGTGCCGCCCAGATTCCGCAGCGTGTATGCTTCCACGCTGGCCGGTACGATCAGCGTCTCCGCAAAGTGAAGAGTAACCGGCGGGCTGCCGGCGGCAACCACGGCACAGCGTTCTCCCTCCACCAGGTTAAGGACATGAAATTTGCCTCCGGTCCGGTCGTCGATTTCGTGCTGGAACTCGAACCGATGAACGGCGAAGAAGAGTTGATCGATATCACCGATACAGTATTCGGCCCACCCCAGGCCCTGGCGGATGGCGATCGGATCCGGCAACAGGTGAGACCGCACCCAATCTCCGCGCCGGGATGGGTCGAGGTTGGCAAAGGCATGGTCCAGGTGTACGTGCCGCAGCTCGCCTTGCAGATCGTGGCGAAGATAGTCGTAGATCTTGAAGGTATAGATGTACGGTGTGGCACTGATCTCCAGCACCAGGTTGTCGGCCCCGCTACAGTGCACCGTGCCACTGGGTATAAGGAAGAGATCGTGCTGGGCACTGGGATAGCTGTCGACATAGGCGCCGATCTCAAAGGGAATGCCGCGATCGCGCGCCGCCACCGCATCGGCCTGGAAACGGTCGAGCTCTGCTTCATCCCGCAAGCCCAGGAAGACTCGGGCGCCGGGCTTGCAACTGACGATGTAGTAGGTCTCGTCCTGCGTGAACGGTTCCCCGAACTCCTCGCGCATGTAGTCCAGGCGCGGATGCACCTGGCAGGAGAGATTCGTCCCATCCATGGTGTCCAGATAGTCGAAGCGGATAGGAAAGTAGCTGCCGTATCGGGCCGCCACCGCCACCCCCACGACCGCTTCGGTTTCCTGCCAGAGCAGATAGTCGAAGGAACATTCCAGATCGTGATTGGAGTCGCCCAGCAGCAGCCCGTTCTCCGGCGCGATCAGCTCGAACGACCAGGCATAGTTCGGTTCCTCGGGCGGCAACCCAAATCCATGTTTCATCCACTGGCCACCCCATGGTCCCGGCGCGAACCACGGCTTGAGACGGAACGGTCGCTGGGCGACTTCATGCAAGGCGCGCCGGAACGCGTCGCCGGCCACGAAGATCGGCAGGTCGGAGGTCGTGCCGTCGACGAAGAAATCCAACCGTGCAAGCATGGCGCGCTTGACCCGGTTGAGCATCGGCCAATCGGCGAAGTACAGACGTTTATACATGGCCCCGAATGACTCCGGCTCGGCAGCGCCCACATTGGTGAGTGCACCCCGTTCGGCTCGTTCCTGTGCGCATGCTTTGGGGACATCAACGTATACCCGGATACCATCTCCCGCCAGGCATGATGCTCCGAACCCATAGACGACGGTTCGCTCCGTGCGCGTTGCGATCGCTCGACGGAGCGCGTCAACCCGCTCTCCATCCCACAAATCCTCCAGATGACCGTGGAAGATGCGCCCAAAGACGGGATCAGCGGTGAGCGTGGGCGCCAGCTGCTGGTCGATGTCGGTCGGTGTAAGAAAGCACTGGTCCGTGGAAAGCCACTGAGCGGTCACGCCCCGGTCGTCCAGTGCCGCGCGCAGACCGTCGATGAAGCGATCCCATTCGATTCCGACAAAGCCGTCGATCACCATGAGCCCCGGCGTCTCGCTCGCGCTTGCACGCTGCTGCAACGCGGCGGTGAGGGCTGCATGACCGCGGCGAGCATCCAGCCACGGAAAGAGGTGAACGGGGTGGGTGCGATACGTCGGCGCAGACATTATAGTGTTTGACCCTCGCTTACAGCACTCGATCCGGATTCCGCATAAGGTCCGCAATACCTACCAGGGCAGCGGAGTCGCCCAGCACGGCCGGCACGACGCGCACGCGTCCACGTGGTACAGTCCACGCGTGAGCGTCGACATATTCCTGGACGAATGGGAGGAATTGTTCCGACCTCGCGGCCAGGCCACCTCCCAGCACGACGATGTCAGGGTCGTACGCATGAATCAGCGTGACCACGCCGGCCGCCAGATGCCTGGCGAACCGCTGCACCAGCTCCTGAGCCGGCTCGTCTCCTTCAGCCGCCGCCTCGAAGATATGCCGCGGCTCGAGGTCGGCGCGTCGTAGCACAGAGGCGTGGCCACCGGCCAGCGTTTCCCGCGCGGCTCGAATCAACCCGGCGGTTCCAATCAACGCTTCCAGACAACCGATGTTGCCGCAGGTACAACGCGGCCCATCGACCTGCACCGTCACGTGGCCGGCCAGGATGCCGGCGGTCCCGCGTGTGCCGCGCAGCACCCGTCCATGCAGCGCCACACCGCTTCCCACTCCGGTGCCAAGCGTCAAGCAGACCATGTTCTCGCTGCCGCGCCCGGCGCCATGAATGAGCTCGCCGAGCGCGTACATCCGCGCATCGTTCTCCATCACACACGGGAGCCCGAGCTCGCAGCCAAGTTTCTCGGCCAGAGGTTGCCCGATCCATGACGCCAGGACCTCATTCACGTCCACCAGGACGCCCTGCTCCGGGTCGACAATCCCTTTGACGCACAGTCCAATGCCGGTCACGGAACTCCGGAGCGGAAGCGCCCCTCGGTCACCCATCCTGCCCTGGCCGAGACGGATCACGGTGCCAAGCAGATCGTCGGGCTCCGTCGGTACTGTGGTGAAGGAATGGGTGGTGGCACCGAGCACCACGGCCGACTTGATCCGGGTGCCGCCGATATCAAACGCCAGGATTCCGCCGGCGGGCACGTCGCGCTTCATTTCTGCCGGTACGGGAGCATCTGTTCGCGGCCGGCGCGGGTCGAATCGCCGATGATCATGTGAGACTGATGCGAAACCGTTGCGAAGGAATTATTTGGTGAATTCAGAGACCGGCTCCTGTTCATCGGGATAGTCATGCCGACTAGCCATGTCGTCATGATGAATACAGAACGAGGCTATTATAACGCTGCCTGTTGTTCTGTTCCACGGACCGCGCCATCCCGCGATTCAGAGGAGGCAGCTGCTTCGCGGGCCGGACCTACCGAAGGGGTGGCCTTACCAGGGGTGTGCTGGGGGTCACAGCATGCGACGTGGGCGTGCACTAGGGAGCGATGACACGCTGCGCCTGCAAGCGATAGGCGCGCGGCGACCGTCCGAATCGCTGCTCAAACAATCGGTAGAAGTACGAGAGGGTACCAAATCCGCAATCAGCGGCGATCGAGCCGATCTCCTCCGTCGTGGTCGTCAACAGCAGCGCCGCTCGCTCCAACCGCAGCCGATTCACGAATTGGGTCGGAGTGAGACCATGTGACAGTTTCAGGCTCCGTGAAAGATGAGCCCGGCTCACCCCGCTCAACTCGACAAACCGTACCAACCCAACCCGCAAGTTGGCCTCGTCGCGCATGGCCCAACAAGCAGACCGCAACCAGGGGGTCAACGTCGACTCATCTTCCTGGTCGCGCGCGTCCGGTTGTCGCAGGAAGGCTACGCTCAGCGAGAGGAAAGCGCAGAGTTCGAGCGGCGATGCCCCCTGGTGGAAGGCGAAGAGCGCGCGCCGAAAAACACGCTCACACGCCTCGCGTTGTTCCGGTGGTACCGCGACGGAGAGCGGCAGCGATGACGAATCGCCTATCCAGGTATCATCACTCAGCCGAGCGATCGCGCGAAAGGCGCTCCAGATGTCCTCGGAAAATGCCACATTTACAAACTGTAAGTCGACGCCATGGCGTGCAATAATGTCATGGCGGTCGTCCGAACGGACAAAGACCAGATCGCCGGGGTGCAGGCGGAGCCGCTGGTCGTTGACGAGATGGATCCCGCTGCCTGCCAGCACATACATCATTTCGAAGAAATCGTGCGTGTGCAACTCGGAGCGGGGCCGGAAGCGACTACTGACGAGGACGGCGTAATAAGCACCCTCGGTTGTCAGGTTCCGCCACCTTAGACGTGGGACGGATGGCGGCGATACCTGCTCGCGGTGGGTGGAGTGCGGCGGGCGGCGGATCTCCCGATCACCTCCCGACGCTACACGGTCACGCGTTTTCGTATCGGTTGTCGGCAAGAGAATGTCCTCGCGCCAGCCACAGCTTGTGGGTCCGGTTGTCTGGGTGATCTCTGTTGACCGTGGCCGTCGTGGGGAAGTAGCGCATCGTGTAGCCCGCACGTCTCGTATCGCTCGTGTTGGGACCGGCGCCATGAATGATTCGCGCCTCGTGCAGGCTGCACTCGTTGGGCTGGAGGGTGAGACAGACCGCTTGATCCTCATCTACCAACTCCGCTTTGATTTGCGATCCGAAGATGTGCTTGCTGCTATCGACCGCTTCGTACTCGCTAAAGCCGTTCGCGTGGCTGCCGGGGATCACTTTCATACCCCCATTTTCGGCCGTCACCTCGTCCAGCGCCAGCCACACCGTGCAGATGCCGGCCATGTCCGACACGCGACCTTGCCAGTAGGCCGAATCTTCGTGCCACGGTGTCGCCTTGCCGGTACGCGCGGCCTTACTGATGAAGGCGCTCGACCAGAGTCCGATGTTGGGGCCAACGACCGGCTCGACCAGATCGAGCACTGTGTCCGACAGGAGAAACTCGAGCAACCTCGAGTCGCGGAAGTGGATATGGTCGAGATCATGGTCCCCGTCGCGGGCCAGGTCTTCCTCGAAAATTGCCTTCAGGCGCGCGAAAGCTTCGGGCTCAAACACCGGCTGGTGGAACAGAACGTAGCCGTAGCACTGATAGTTGGTTACCTGCTCGCCGGTCAGGCGACCGGTGTGTGTCGTTGCCATCACATGAACTCCTCGAATTAGATTTGTCTCATTCTGCTGCGAGATTGACCGCTGAGTCTTGCCCTGTGATGACGGGTTTTTCCACTATGGTGACATCCGGTCGCGAGGACGCAGTGACCTCTGACTCCTCTGCGCCCCAATCCCGCCGGCTCGCTCGATCCATTTCGAGCGCTATGGTGCTCCCTCGATCGCGCCGGGACGGACCGTATCTCGTATGGCCCGCAGCGCGGCGAGAAATACGGGGAGTTGGTCAGGAGGAATCGGGCCGGGTGGCACAATTTATTTGCGAAGAGGAAAATCCCCAAGGCAATTAAGGAGCAAGACATGACTATCGGTGAAGTACGACCCCGTACTCCAATCAGGTCGGCGACCGCACTCGCCACCACGGACGTTCCACGCTGGTCGGTGCGCCTGATGATCGTAATCGGTGCTACCCTGGCCCCACTGCTCGTCTGGTTGGTGATCCTCATGCACCTCTCGGTGGGAGCGGTGTTGATATCGAGCCTGGCCGGCACTATAAGGATCCGCACATGAGCGCATTCACCGCTGCCGAACTCGACTTTTTGCGCACTGCACGGCTGCTGGGTCGCCTGGCCACCGTTGGCTCGGATGGTATGCCTCACGTCACCCCGGTTGGCTGGAGTCTGGGGCCAGACGAGGAGACCATTGTGATCGGTGGACGGGACTTCGCCGCTACCAGGAAATTCCGCGACGTGGCGCGGACCCATCAGGCGGCAATCGTGATCGACGAGGTACTTCCACCCTGGAGGCCTCGGGCCATCGAGATTCGAGGCCACGCCGAAGCATTGACCGATCCCGAGCCGCGCATCGTGATCCATCCCACTCGAGTCATCTCGTGGGGCCTCGATGAGGGAAGCGCCTCGCCGGACGCAGGGTAATCTGAAGGATGAACCAGCTCTGCGCTATCTTCGCCCACCCGGACGACGAATCATTCTCCGCCGGTGCTACGCTGGCCCGCTATGCCGCGACCGGCGTTCGGGTGACGCTCATCACTGCCACCAGCGGCGAAGCAGGTGAGGTCGTCGGCACGGTCGAACCGCAGGAGCTGGCTGCTCGGCGGGAGCGCGAGCTACAGGAGGCCGCTGCCGCCCTCGGCATCCGCGATGTTCGCCTCTTCCGGCTCCCGGATGGTGGACTGACGGATCGCAGCGCCGATCTAGCGATGGCCATCGCCGAGGCGTTGGCCGAGATCCGCCCACAGGTGGTGCTCACCGAAGACATTCAAGGGATCACCGGCCATCCCGATCACAGCGCGGTGACCCGCGCCGTGCTCTGCGCCTTCGACACGCTCGAAGATTCCGCGCCCTTGAAGCTCTACGAACACGTCCTTCCCCAGTCGGTCGCACCCCCAGGACTGCACGGCACCCCCGATGACTACATCACGACCGTCGTCGAGGTGGAACCGTGGAGAGCGCAGCAGATCGCGGGGCTACGAGCCCATCGGAGCCAGGTGGGCGACGACATTCTGGAGCGATTCGCCGGGTTTCCCGCGCCCTTGCTTGATCATTACGTTTGCGTGCGCACGCGGGTGCCCATTGTCATCCCGGAGGATGACCTGTTCGCGGGAGTCGCTGAGTGGAAACCCACCGCATCCGGCGGTGCCGCTTGATTGCGTCAATCGTTGCGACCGGCGGGAACCATGCGGCGCCGCTCGATTCGGCGGCTATGATGCCGTGGAGTTGAATCGCCGGACGGCGAGATAGCCGAATATCAGCCCGATACCCAGCGACCAGAGGAGCGATTGCACCACCAGTGAGCTGGTGCTCTGGCCGGCAAAGAGGGCAGTGCGCTGCGCATGCGAGATGTTGCCGATGGCGAGGGCACGCACGGCATCGATCACGGTCGTGACCGGCTGATGATCGGCGAAGGCACGCAACCAACTTGGCATGGTGGAGGTCGGCACGAATGCGCTGCTGGCAAATGTGAGGGGAAAGACCACGGGGAAGGTTGCCGCATTCACCGTCTGCACATTGCTGGCATAGAGGCCTACGAGCGCGAAGACGAAGGAGAAAGCGGTGGCAAACGCGAGCAGCACCAGCAACCCGAGAATGAGTCCCAGGACGCTATGCGGGCGAAAACCAACGACCAACCCCACCACGACGATAATGATCAACCCCACGGCGTTGCTCAGGGTATCCGCTGCCACACGGCCGGCCAGAACCGCACTACGCGCCATCGGCAGCGAGCGCAACCGATCGATGAAGCCCTTGCCGCGGTCATCGGCCAGGCCGAACCCGGTGTTGCCGGCAGTAAAGATGGCGGTTTGTACGGCAATGCCTGGAATCAGGTAGTTGACATAATTGATGTCACCCAGTCCTCTGATTGCGCCACCGAAGACGTACCGAAAGAGCAAGGTGAACATGATGGGCGAGACCAGGGTGAACATGACCTGGTCCGGCGCGCGCAGGATCCGGCGCACATTGCGCCCGGTTATGGCGACAGTGTCGCTTATCGCCCAGAGGAGCCTTCTCGATGGGTTGTAGCGGATGGCGGCATTCACGCGGATTTCGTGGCCTCCCGGCGGCGACGCCAGGTTGCCGGCCTTTTCTC
>JANWJD010000097.1 GCA_025449555.1 Chloroflexota bacterium
ATGTGGGCGAGCTTGACGTGTCCGTTCCAGGGATTGACGAAGATGCGGATGAAGAGCTCGCCGTAGAGTGAAAGCTCGGTGGCGAGATCGAACTGGCGGGTATTCATCCGGTTGTCTGGATCGTGCCAGAAGGCGTCGATGAGCTTCTGGACCTTGGGGTGCTTGGCATCGACGGTGAGGCCGTCGCCCAGGACGAAGTTGACGCCCATTTCGACGATGGCGTTGGCCATGGGATTGGCGTTGTAGGCTTCGAAGACCTGGTTGTGGAGGTCAAGGTAGGCGGCGGGAAGGACGTCTTTCTGGGCCCAGTTGTCGGAGAGACGGCGCCAGTAGTAGTCCTCTTCGGTGGAGTTTTGGTTGATGCGGCCCCAGAACCAGTCTTCCTGGGATGCTTCGGTGAGGTGGCGAGTGGGGAAGGGGATGATGGGGTGCGGGGCCTCGCTCAGGTGTTGCAGGATGCGAAACTTTTCAACTGCGCTCATGACCGCATCTCCGCCTGAGAACTCTCCAGCTCCCGCAAGGTATCCTCGGCCGCCTGGAGGATCGCCTCCTCCAGCTCCGACTTCCCGCCGCTCGCCTTGGTCTGGAGACCGACCGCGCGGCAGAGCACATTGAACAGAACCGCGAGGGCGCGGGGATCGTGCGCGAACTTGGCGGAAAGCGAAGAAATGATGGTCCGGATCAGCCGAATGTCGGCCTCCAGGTCGGCTGATCCGCTGCTCCGAAGAAAGGTGGCCCGGTCCTCAACAGGAAGGTTGGAGAGATATACGTCACTCTGCGAGTCGGCGTTCGGGCTGTCTGAATCGGTCACCGGGCCACCTTTCCCCTTGATCTCGGGGACGAATCACCGTCCCTTCCTCTCCAATCTAGAACCTATGTTCTAAAAGTCAAGGGGGTTGTGGCGCACACTTTTCTGAGTCATCGTCTGCTCGGTGGAGTGCCACATGAAATGCCGAACCCGGTCACGTGCTAAATGCGTGCAGATGACAAGGTGGACAGATGTCTCTCCCATTCAGCAACCCGTCTGCACTGGAGGAGCTAGCGAAGCGGGCCTTAGCCCGGCCAGGAAGAACTCGGAAACGTTCGGGGCACTTACTTGTCCGACAATTGAGTGGACTTTTCATTGATGTGCTCTTGTTTTGCTGTCGGGAGGAGCGATACCCTGGTTTCTAACTGAAGGAAGGACGGGATTAAGTGTGGAGGAAACCGAAGCAGATCGACGAGCTAACAGGCTCTTTCGGCTGCTAGTCTCCTACGACTACCTCAAGGCGCGTGGACTTCTCCGAGACCAGATGAAGCCTGAGCGTGATCCTCACAACGATGGCCCTCCGTTTGCAGCGGCGATGGCACTGCCACGTCCTTTCCGACAAGAGGAAGAATACCGGTCATATCCGCCAGTTTCGCTTCCTCGCGGGGCCGCCACCCGACGGTAGTGGCCGACCGAGACCATCGCGTGGCCGACGAGATCCCCTTCATTCCCTCCCAACTCGCACCAAGCGCCCGAACCCTCGACACGCTCCTCTATCAACCTCGGTCGAAATCCAGATCCAGTGATTCGGCAAGGTTGCGGTCTCCACGCCACGTACCAGACCCAAACAATTTCCCCTCTCCTGCGCCGCGGGGGAGGAGCCAGGGGAGGGGGTCTCTTCGTCCCCCTAGAGCGCCCGCTCCATCATCTCCGCCGCATATCGTGCCGCGCCTGCCAGTGCCGTCCGGTGCAGCACGACATGAATCGGCACGTCGGCCAGCAAGTGACTGAAGCGCCCCTTCCGCTCGAACTCACGAATGAAGCGGCCCGAATCCAGCAGTGGCAAGACGTGAAGCGGTATCCCACCGGCCAGATACATGCCGCCCGTTGCCATGACCTTCATCGCCAGGTTCCCCGTCTCCGCCGCCAGAATTGACACAAACATCTCAAGCGCTGCCCGACAGAGCGGCGCTTGATTGGATAACCGCAGCGCCGCCTCCACGATCACGGGGGTTTTGTCGCGGGCTTCCGCGAGCCGTTTCGCCACGTCCTCCAGCTCCGCTTGCCCCCGACTTTCGAGCAGGAACGCATAGAGGTGCGGGATCCCGATGCCGGAGCACACGGTTTCGTAGCTCACATGGTCGTAACTGCCCCACAGATACTGCAGCAGCCCCAGCTGCTCAGGAGTGGTGGGAGCGAAGTCGGCATGGCCGCCTTCCGAGGCATGCGCGCGGTAGCGCAGCCCGTCCCAGGTCAAAAACGCTTCTCCCAGCCCGGTTCCAGGGGCGACGACTCCGATCGTCCCGTGTTCCACCGGCACACCGGCTTGCAAGGTGTGCAGGCTGCTCGGCTGTAAGCCGGGGATCGCCCACGCGATCGCTTCGAGATCGTTCAGCAGGTAGACTTTCTCCAGCTTGAGCTCGCGCGCCAACGACTCTGCCTGTATCACCCAGGGCAGGTTCGTAATGTGGGCTTCCCCGTTCACCACCGGACCCGCCACGGCAAAGCAGGCTCGGTCGACCGACACGTCGACGCCGGCGAGAAATTCGCGCACGATCGACTGGAGATCGGGGTAACGCCCGCTCGGGTATTCGGCCTGTGCAGTCGGGGTTCGCGGGTCCCGCCGCAGGTCAAAAATCGCGAAGTCGGTCTTCGTGCCGCCGATGTCGCCGGCGAGCAGCATAAGGCGTTCTCCTCAACCAGAGTGGAAATCAACCCGACATTCTTATCTATCGCGGCGTCTGGAGACGCACCACACCGAGAGTAGCACGGAGAAAACCGCGAGAATCCGGCGAAATTCAAGGTCGGGACGCTTCTTGCCTTCGATGTGTATTTATCGGGGGGGCTTCTGCGCCTGCCCTCGCCGGTTCGCCTGTGCCGCCTACGCTCCCCAGCGCGAGCTTGGTTCAGCGGTCGTGGGGCTCGTTCCACCTTCTTTGCGGATCCGCAAGTCGTAGTACAGCAGGGTCAAAGCGATAGCTTGAATCGGTTGAATCAGGATGCCGACGACTGCAGTGGAGAGTCCGGTCCCGAGCACATCTCCCGCGATCGCGCCGACCACCCGGCCCGCGAGCGCCTCGAGTACCCCTACCAGAATTGTGACGACGAGCACGATCCCGAACACGCGCCACCAGTTTCCGTGCACCAGCTCCCAGCTCCGGCGCAGCGAACCCGTGACGCTCTGGCGTTCCAGCACCGCGGCTTGCGACGCGACGGTGAAGCGCACGGCAATGTAGATACCCGGGATGATGATGAAAATCAATCCGATCAACACCAGAAGGGCGCCCAGGAAGCTCACTCCCACCAGGGTCAGGATCGTGCCTGTCCCCAGCGCCTCGTACGCCTGTGCGATCGTCATCGGTCGCCCCAGATAACGAGCCGACACCGCCTGCGCCAGCGCGCCCGTCAACAGATACGGCACCGCCAGCGAAATCAAGGCCCCCAGCAGCACAATCAACGTGTTGTGCGTGGCCGCGAATGCCGCCAACACGATGGCCTGCGGGATCACGATGACAGCGCAAATTCCGGCGAACAGCGAAAAGTTCTCGCGGTACAAATTGAACGTCGTATTGAGGATGTCTCCTAGGTCCATGGGCCGGAATCGCGCGATGGTGTCCTGCATGTTGCACTCCTGAAGATACGGTTGGCCGCAGCATACGGGAGGCAGCCTGATACGTCAAGTTTCTTAACTTGACATCTACTGATGCGCGCTGTATTTTTGGTAGCATCCGAGCCTGGTGCGGGTCGGAGGCGATGTCTAGTCGGTTAGACGTAAGTCAGATGTACGGTGACAGGCGTCGCTGGTGCGGGTAGGATGAATGCACGGCGCATTGCGGCGATGTTTGGTGGGAAGGTAATGGGGGTGTGATGGATTCGGTATTTACGCAACAGACTGGGGCGGAACCGGTCATGATGGATGTGGCCGTGGCACGCCAGACCATCATGGCGCTGACACGGTATGGCGGGCACACCAAAGCGACCATCGAGCGCATTTCGGATGCTGACAGCGCGGTCAGTGCCTGCGCGCTGACCCTCAACTTTGTGGGCAACGTCCGCACGTTTGTCGAGACGATCGAGGCGACGGACATTTGCAATCGTGAGATCTTGCGCAATGGCACCACGTTCCTGGAGCACGCCGATACACAGGCGGTGACGGCCATGTCGACCGAACATCAGGTCGAGGCCATCAAGGGCCACCTCTACATGGCGGTGGCGATCGCCGAGCGCCTGCTGCGGTCGCTGCAGAGCGACATCGTCATCCGGAGCTGACCCGCTCGCGGCCCCATCGCATCACACCGATGCTGCTCCACGATTAGCCGTTGGCGATCCCACGAAATATGCTCTTCAGTTCCGCGATCCGTGTACGATCGCCTTCGGTCTGCACGTCACCACGGTCCACCGCATCCGCCAGCGGATACCGTCCCGCCACCAATCGCACGCATTGATCGACCGTGAGGCGGAGGATGATGTCCGGCGTGCCGTGTAGGCCCGCCTCAGCTTTCAGCCCGCCCTGACGGACCACGATCGTTATAGGCTCCGCTCCGTCACCGACCACGAGGTGGTACCGGCCGGAGACACCGGCGACTGCATCATAGTGCGCCACCAAGGGGGCCGAGAAGGTCACGCCTTTCGCGAGCTCGAGCGCCCACGGAGTGGGAATCGGACTCATGGGATCGAGACCACCGCGCGTGTCCCAGTTGTGATAGACGCCCTCCATGAGCATCACGTACGTCGCCTGCCACAGAGGAACCTCGGCCCAACCCACATCCACGGTGTCATGTGTGTGTTCCGGTAAGGCCGTGTCGATCACGGCTCGTATTTCCTCGGCCGAATCGTCCATGCGATTGACCTGTCGCTCAGGCGCCCACTGCTTCATCTCCTCATACAGGGAGGCGGGGTGAGGCGGCTCGCCCTGGACGACGCCCCGCAGCGTGTTCGGGAACCACACGGCTTCTCCCAGAATGTGCCCGCTTAGGAACCGTAGATCCCATTCGGCGCAACCGGTGGGTCCATCCCAGGCATCCTCGGGCAGCGATCGAAAGAAGGCCGCGGACGCGCGGAACGCGTCACTCGCCGCATATGCCCAACCGCGGCTCAGCTCTTCGTGAACCTGCTGCTCAGTCATGCCATCCTCCCGCTACCTGCCGGCCGCACGTTTGCCCCTTCGCACAGGTGCATACGCGGATATCGTACGGCATTCCCGCATCGAGTACGCGCGAGAAGCCTCGCATGCCATTCATCGCGACACAAGTTCCGAATTCCTGGCCGTGATCTTGCCGTTTCTCCAGGATCCCGAGGGACACGGCGGAACGTTCGACGCCGCAAACGGTTCCTCTCCCCGCCGGGTACTCACTGGCCAAATAGCGCGAGCTTGTGCCAGTATCAGG
Source organism: Chloroflexota bacterium (assembly GCA_025449555.1). Lineage (GTDB taxonomy): Bacteria > Chloroflexota > UBA5177 > UBA5177 > UBA5177 > JANWJD01. The sequence continues at coordinate 5,356 of JANWJD010000097.1, forward strand.
CGACAGAATTCTTGCCGTGCCGTCGCACGGCCGGCCCGGTGAAATGAGCACATGATGACTGCCCAAAGGCGCGAATTGACGCACGAGACGACCGAGGGTCCCGTGTTCTCGATCGTGGCCCCCGTCTATAACGAAGAGGAGACGATTGCCCACTTCTACCAGCGCGTGGTGGACGTGATGGAGTCGCTGGGCGAGTCGTTCGAAATCGTGTTGATCAACGACGGAAGTCGAGATGGCTCGAACCGCGTCATGGCCGAGATACACGAACGAGATCCACGCGTGCGGGTCGTGGAGTTCTCACGAAACTTCGGACACCAGATCGCGATATCCGCCGGCCTGGACTACGCCCGTGGGCAGTGCGTCATCATCATCGACTCCGATCTGCAGGACCCACCAGAGGTGATCCCCGCCATGATCGAGCGGTGGCGAGCGGGCGCGGAAGTCGTGTACGCGCAGCGCGCGAAACGCGTGGGCGAAACCCGGTTCAAACTCCTCACCGCTTCGATCTTCTATCGACTGATCGCCCGCCTGACGGCGGTCGACATTCCGCGCGACACCGGCGATTTTCGGCTGCTCGACCGTAGCGTGGTGGACTCACTGGTTGCCATGCGCGAGCACCATCGTTTCATGCGGGGGCTCTCGGCCTGGGTAGGATTCCGGCAGGAGGCGGTGCTGTACGACCGGCGCGAGCGTTTCGCGGGCACCACCAAGTATCCATTCCACAAGATGTTGCGTTTTTCGGTGGACGCCATCACCAGCTTCAGTCACGTCCCCTTGCAGCTCGCCACCACGTTTGGATTCGTGCTGGCCGGTATCAGCCTGCTCGGCATCCTGGTGGCCGTGATCCTGCGCATCATGCACGGCGCCATCGTGGGTCAGGCGACGACCCTCATCCTGGTGCTGTTCATGGGCGGCATTCAGCTCATCTTTCTGGGCGTCATCGGGGAATATCTGGGGCGGATTTACGACGAAGTGCGAGCGCGTCCGCTGTACATCGTGCGCAAGGTCCTCGAAGAGACCAAGTAGCTCCACGCCGGTCGATCCTTGCGTATACCAGCGCATGTCAACACGCTCCAAAAAATTCGCACTTGCATTGGTTACGGTTTAGTAGTAAACTGAGACATAGTTCACAGTTTAGTCCTAAAGGGAGTTTTCGAATGGCAACTGAAGCACCAACCGCCGTCGCCACCGTCTGGAATTTTGACCTGGCCCACAGCTCGATCGAGTTCAAGGTCAAGCACATGATGGTCACCAGCGTCAAAGGGCAGTTCAAGGAATTCACGGGTCAGATCATCGGCGATCTGGAGAACCCGACCAGCGCCGAAATCGACGTCCAGATCAACGCCGCGAGCGTCGACACGCACCAGGAGCAGCGTGACGCCCACCTGAGATCGGCCGATTTCCTGGAGACGGATACCTATCCGCACATCCTTTATAAGAGCACTCGCATCGAGCATATAAGCGATGACAAGTTCAAAGTGTACGGCGACCTGACGATTCACGGTGTCACCCGTGAAATCGACCTGGACGGCACGTTGAACGGTCACAACAAGACCCCATACGGCCAGGAAGTCGTCGGCCTCTCCGCCCAGGGTGAATTGAGCCGCAAAGACTTCGGTCTCACCTGGAATGCAGCCCTCGAGACCGGCGGCTGGATGGTAGGCGACATCCTGAAGCTCGACTTCGAGATCGAAGCCATCAAGCAGAGCTAATACTCCCAGTAGGAATGAGCCCCCGTCGTCTTCGGACGCAGGGGCTCTTTTGGCGCTTAGCGTCCGGCTAGAACCTGCCTCTATTGCGTTTCTATGGAGTCCGGAGGCGATACTGGATGAGACGCACTTGAGGGAGGTAGCTCAATGGACTGGATCGAACGGGCCACCGGAATTTCGCTTGACGGCGGGAACGGATCGCTGGAAATGGCGATCACGTTGATCGTGATCGCCTTCGTCTGCATCCTCGCGCTCGCTGTCTGGCGCTCCAACAACCTGCGCCTGCGCGGATAAGATCCAACCAGTGCCGGCTGCGGGGCAGCTCCAGCTCAGGGCAGAAATCTACTGTGGTGTGGAGGCCTGAAGGCACGTCTCAATCTCTTGCTTAATAGAATATTTGTTCTACAATGGTGATAGGACATTCCCCCGTGGGTCTCAGCGAGGAGCGACGGTGCCACTTCTTGGAGCCCTATCACCATCTGCGCGCCATCTCCTGCAAGACGTCGAGCCGTTTTCTCGGTCCACCGGACGCGCCCTGCGCGCCTACCAGGCTGAATGCGCACGCGCCATCCTTCGCAGCATCACGGCGACCGATGGCAAGGTCATTACGGTGATGTTCGCCCGACAGATGGGCAAGAACGAAACGTCGGCTCAGCTCGAGGCGTATCTGCTTGCCCTGTACGCCCGGCGTGGCGGATCGATCGTGAAGGCTGCTCCGAGTTTCAAGCCGCAACTCGTTACGAGCATGTTGCGTCTGAAGGACACGCTCGAAGCCAATCCGCTGACGCGGAATCGGTGGAAACCTGCGTTTGGCTACATGGCACAACTCGGGAAAGCCTCGATCACCTTTCTGTCGGCCGATACGCAGGCCAACGTGGTCGGCGCCACGGCGGGATTGTTACTCGAAATCGACGAAGCGCAAGACGTCGATCCGGACAAATACGACCGCGAATTTCGGCCGATGGCCTCGAGCACCAATGCGACGACGGTGCTCTACGGCACCGCCTGGAGCGAAGATTCGCTGCTCCAACGCCAGCGCGAGATCAATCTGGCGCACGAGCTACGTACCGGGGAACGCCTGCATTTCGAGTTTGATTGGCGCACCCTCGCGGCCGTAAACGCACCGTATCGCGCCTTCGTCGAGGGCGAAATCTCCCGGCTCGGGTCCGATCATCCGAGCATTAGCACCCAGTACTGGTTACGCTGTCTCTCCGACTCGGGACGCCTCTTTTCCGAGACCCAGCGAGCGGCGCTCGTGGGAAGTCACGAACGGGGGCCAAATCCGATCCCCGGATCCACGTACGTTGCAGGCATCGATCTGGCCGGCGAGGACGAGCAGGCCGAGGATGCCCGAGTTCGGGCCCTGGTTCCCAAGCGAGACAGTACCGTGGTGACTATCGCCGAAGTATGGAGGGACGAACACGGTGCTCCCGCTCTGCGGGTGGTGGACCACGTCTGGTGGACCGGCCGCGCCCAGGTCTGGCAGTACGAACGCCTGCTGGAACTCTGGGATCGTTGGAGTTTCGCCTGTGTGTCGATCGACGCCTCCGGCATCGGCGCGGGCATCGCCGCCTTCCTGGCCGCCCGGCATCGGGACCGAGTGGAAAGTTTCGTCTTCACGGCGCCATCCAAGAGCAAGCTGGCCTACACCATGCTGGGAATGGTGAATACGGGCAAGCTCACGCTGTATTCCTCCGACGGCTCCCCGGAGTGGCGCGAATGCTGGTCGGAAATCCGGGCCTGCCGCTACTGGCTCCGCTCGCATGAACAGATGGCGTGGGGTGTTCCTCCGGCCGAGGGTCACGACGACTTCGTGGCCAGCCTGGCTCTCTGCTGTCAGGCAGCCGCCGGCATGGCTCCGCAGCCGGCCAGCGTCCTCATTCGCGCCCAATCGGACCACGAGGAGGGATGGTAGCGCAGCGACCTCTCACGGTTTGGGCGTCACCGTCGCGGTGGGCGTCGCAGTCGTTGTCGGACGTACCGTCATGGTGGGCGACGCCGTCGGGAGAACAGCCGAGGGAGTAGCGGTCGGCGTGGGGGTGGCAGTGGGGGTTGACGTTGGCAACGGTGTCCGCGTGGGCGTCGGCCGCGGCGAGCATTGGTACTGCGAGGTTATCCAGTGACAGGCGACGAAGGTGTTGAGGGTGGTATCGGTCAGCACCGCGCCGTGGCAGGTTGCTAGAAATAGCAGGTCGCGGCTGCAATGGCTGTCCAGCACCAACTTGCGGTCCCCCAGCAGCGCTTCCGGCGGTGGAACGATTTCGTCCGCACTGTTGGCGATACTGTGGAGGTGCCCCGTGTCGCGCCACCAGGAATCGGGAAAGAAGGTGATCTCTTTGATGGTTTCACTATCCGGTTGCAAGCTATACCCCACCGTGCCGGTCAACAGGCGAATCACGATCGGATTGAGGTAGCGCGAGCTAATTCCTCGCAGCGGGCTATCGAAGGTCACGATGCTATTGACGTAGCGCAACAAGCCGGCGCTGTTGTAGCCGTATTCCCGTCCATTGGTGACGGCCCAACTCGCGGCGACCACGCCGCCGAGACTGTGTCCGACCAGGTCGAAAATGGCTTTCGAGTCCCGCCGGCGTACGGTGCGCAGTTGGGCCTCGAGTGAATCCACCGATCGCGCCACCGACTGGTGGGTGTCACCCACGGTGTACGTCTTCGGTTGATTGACGTGGTAACTGAAGTACAACGGCGTGTAGGTGACGTGGGCATGCGACAGCGCGCCGGTCTGTGGTTGGAAGGTTGCGTGCGCGCGTCCTGGCGCGTGCACGTTGCGCTTACGGTACGGATCGGACCCGGGAGAGCCGCTGAGTCCAGGCAGCTG
>JANWJD010000098.1 GCA_025449555.1 Chloroflexota bacterium
ATGGCCCCTTCCAGATGCAGATGCAGTTCCACTTTGGGCACCGAGCGCACCCACTCACTCCGTGCCGTGATGCGCCCCACGTCCTCGATCGCTGATCCCTCCCTCGGCTTCTGTCTCGCCAGTGTATCGCCGCCATAAGTCAAGGTCAATCTGGAGCACGCGGCCGGGGTGTTGTCCATTGTCGGACGTGAGGCACACTTGGTGGGAAAATCACGCCGGGAGTGTTGTACAAAAATGGGACGATGGCTCATACCGTTACTGATTGTCGCTGCCCTGGGTTTGGGAGCGTATGCCTACGTACAGGAGCGTCAAGTTGACGGTCCGTTGACGGGTGAATCGACCGGCCGCGCCATCGCGGACCGTCGTGCCATTGCCGTGATCTTCGACAATTTCAATCCGGACGCACGTCCGCAATCCGGCTTGAATGCCGCCAGCCTGGTCTTCGAGACCCTGGCCGAGGGAGGGATCACCAGATTTATGGGCGTCTATCTCGAACACGACGCTGCCAAGATCGGCCCGGTCCGTAGCACCCGCACCTACTTCAACTCATTGGCTGCGGGCCTCGGCGTCATCCTGGGTCACGACGGAGGCAATGTGGACGCGTTACAGGAGCTTCCCACGCTCACGACGGTGTTCAACGAGGATAACGATCGCATCTCCGGACCGTTCTACCGCACCACCGACCGGGCGATCCCGCACAACGAGTACACGAGCACGGAAGCCCTGCGCGCCTACGCGGAGAGTCACAGCGGAAGTACCACCGGCGCCCCGGAAGGCATTCCCCACAAATCGGACGCCTCACCGGGCCGGCGTCCGAATCACTTCCAGCTCAACATCCAATTCTCGTACGGGGACTACAACGTGATGTGGCGATACGATCCCGGCACCAATGAATACGCCCGCTATATGGGCGGCGTTCCGCACACTGATGCCGCCACCGGGCACCAGCTCCAGGCCAAGAACGTCGTCGTGATGCGCCTCACTGAGACACCGGCCTCCGATCCGTACACGCCGAACTCGATCAACCTCGGCACCACCGGTACCGGCGCTGCCACCGTGTACGAAGATGGGACGGCGATCCAGGGCCACTGGAGCAAACCGTCGGCCGACAGTCCGCTCCAGTGGCTCGATATCTCCAACCACCCCATTGCCTTGAATCGAGGTGCAACCTGGATCGAGGTGGTGCCGAGCGGAAACTCGGTCACTACCTCGTAAGCATCATCGTTCGATCGGTGCCGCGACCACGTTTCCCTTAAGACTCGGTGGTGCTTAGCTTTCCGCTCCTAACGTCGTAGACGAAACCTCGCACCGGGATCCCTTCGGGGATATACGGCGATGCCTGAATGCGCTGCACGTCGTCGCGCACGCTCTGCTCCAGGTCGGAAAACGGGAGGAAGTCGATGTGATCGGCATCCGTCCCGGTCTCTTCCTTGAGCTTGCTTTGCAGATCAGCATTCGAAAACGTCAGCATGCCGCAATCCGTGTGGTGGATCACCAGATACTCCCTGGTTCCAAGCAGGCGAGAGGAGATAATCAGTGAACGGATCGCATCGTCCGAAGCCCGGCCCCCGGCATTGCGAATCACGTGCGCATCGCCGATGTCCAGACCGAGGAACTTTTCGGGATGCAGTCGGGCGTCCATGCAGGTGAGGACCGCCACCTGACGTGCCGGTGGCATGGGAAGGTGTCCGTGCTCGAACTCCTTCGCAAATTCCTCGTTCGCCTGCACCATCTGGTCGGTCTCGGCCATGTCTCTTCTCCTTTCACCGTCGACAAAAAAAGACCGGTCAGCTCGTCGCCTGACCGGTTGGAGTCCCGTCTGGAGGTGCGTTACCGAAGTGCTCGATTACAGAGACACACCTAGCCCGGCCAGCCGTCGTGGCCGGCAACAACAGAGGCAGTTGCAACAGGTTGACATGCACTTCGGGTCACAGTTCATAACGAAACTATGCCATGTTGCCGGCGCATGGCGCAAACGCCGCGCACGTCACCGTGTTGCAGCAATACAGCGGCCTCGCGGCGTGCATGCCGATAGGCGATACTAGAGGGAAGGCCACAAGAAAAAAGGGACCGATGTCTATACAACTCCACTCCCCGCTCCTCGACGTGGGCGCGCTGCGCCGAGATTTTCCGATCCTCCAGCGCACGATGCAGGGAAAGCCGCTGGTGTATCTCGATAACGCCGCAACCTCACAGAAGCCACGCGCGGTGCTCGATGCACTTGACACCTATTACTCGCATTCCAACGCGAACGTCCATCGTGGGGTGTACGAGTTGGCGGAAGAAGCCACCGCGGCCTACGAAGCTGCGCGCGCCAAAGTGGCTGCCTTCATCGGCGCTTCGACCCAGGAAACCATCTTCACCAAAAATGCGTCGGAAGCAATCAACCTCGTGGCCTATGCCTGGGGACGCCGCAACGTGCGCGCGGGCGATGTGGTCGTGCTCACGCACCTCGAGCATCACAGCAATCTGGTTCCCTGGCAGATCCTGGCCGCGGAGACCGGTGCCGAGCTGGCCTTCATCGGGCTCCGGCCGGATGGATCGCTCGACCTCGGGACGCTCGACCGGCAGCTCGAATCGGGACGAGTCAAACTGGTGGCGAGCACCTACATCTCCAACGTACTCGGCACCATCACGCCGGTGGCCGAGATCGTGCACCGAGCGCACCACCACGGCGCGTTGGTCCTGATCGACGCCGCGCAGGCTGTGCCGCACATTCCGGTCGATGTGCGGTCCCTGGATATGGACTTCATGGCCTTTACCGGTCACAAGATGCTGGGGCCGATGGGAGTCGGGGTATTGTACGGACGCAGGAGCGTGCTGGAAGAGATGCCGCCGTTCCTGGGAGGTGGCGAAATGATCCGCCACGTGGACTACGGCGGGTCAACCTGGAACGATTTGCCCTGGAAGTTCGAGGCCGGCACGCCGAGTGTGGGAGACGTGGTCGGTCTCGGAGCGGCCGTCGACTACCTGCAGGCGGTCGGTATGGATGCCATCGCCGAGCACGATAAAGCCCTGGGACGGTATGCCGTCGAGCGTCTCCAGGGGATCGACGGGCTGCACATATTCGGACCGGAAGAGCGCGGCGCGGTCGTCGCCTTCGCGATCGACGGGATGCACTCACACGACGTGGCATCGTTGCTGGATGAGTCGGGAATCGCGGTCCGGGCGGGACACCACTGCGCGCAGCCACTGCACGAGTTGTTGGGCGTGCCGGCCACGACACGCGCCAGTTTCTACCTCTATAACGACGAAACTGAGGTCGACCAACTGGTGGAAGGGCTTGGCACGGCGATGAGGATCTTCGGCGTATGAGCAGCCTCTACACCGAAATCATCCAGGACGCATACCGCCGCCCGGCCCACCGGGGCACGATCGATCACCCGACCCACAGCCATCAGGATGAGAATCCGCTCTGTGGGGACATGCTGCGCGTACAGTTACGCGTGGAGAACGAACGTGTAGTCGAGGCCAAGTTTGATGGGGCGGGCTGTGCGATCAGCCAAGCCGCGGCCGAGCTGCTGCTGGAACGCATCCAGGATCAACCGCTCTCCGTCATCCGCCGGCTCGACAAAGATGACGTGCTGGAAGAACTCGGCATGCCCACCATCTCCCCCGCTCGCCTGAAGTGCGCCCTGCTGTCCCTGGGTGTGCTCCGAGGAGCGCTCCGGGAGTCGTGAGGACGGGCTGTGGGTAGCCGTCTGTACAACCTGACGATCGACGCCCATGATCCGCGGACACTGGCCGAATTCTGGCGTCAGGCACTCGACTATCGGGTTGCGTTCGACGAACCCGACGAAGTGGGTATCGAGCCGCGCGACAACGCCGCCGCTCCTGCACTCATTTTCGTCCCCGTCTCCGAGGACAAGATCGTCAAGAACCGAGTCCATCTCGATCTGGCGCCCGACGATCAAATCGCTGAAGTCGAGCGACTGCTGTCTCTGGGAGCACGGCGCGTCGACATCGGTCAGAGCAACGTGTCCTGGGTGGTCATGGCCGATCCCGAGGGCAACGAGTTCTGTGTGCTGACGCCGCGAGACGATTAGGAACCCTGCCGCCCGGTCCGTGCCCCTCGCCACAGCTCGGGCCGCTCTCGAAAAATACCCACTCCCACCGCCATATCCGCCAACCGTTGTAGCGTCGCCCCTGGTGGGCGACCCCCGTGCTGGGGTTTTCATACGGCGTGGTGCCGCACAGCGGCATGAGAGACTCCGTCGCCGAGGCGCTCTTGAATGTCATCCTCTCCATCTGCGCGACTCTGCTGGGCTTGGCGTATCGGTTTCGATGGAAATCCACAGCAGCACGCACACCCTCACCCCCTGCCCCCTCTCCCGCAAAGCAGGCGAGGGGGATTGCTCGCGGGACGCCGGTTCGCGCACGAGCAGCCCTGTACACCTTGCCCTCGCCCTGTACGCCCCCATGATCTATTTGGCTGCGGATCACGTCGCCGCGGAATCGCCCCCACAGGATCAAGGTGTACTCGCCGTCCCAATTGCTCGGCCAGTAATACAGGTCAAACCCGTTGCTGGCATCGGTGCGACCCATCACAGTTCAGAACCGTTGGTGGCTAACGTTCCAGGATGTAGCGTTCGTTCGCTTCCATGTCGTCGATTGTTGCGAACGCACTCACGTCTGGTGATTTTGAGTCGAAAACTAAGATCGGCAACTCGACCGCGTCACGGTCAAATGTCAAACTCGTGCCCTCCGCCGCCTTTGGCAGGGCTCCGTTCCATCGCCCAGAATGGCGTGTAATTGGACTCCAGCCACTGGGCGGTGATCTTGCCTTCTCGAATACGAAAGAGAGCCAGGGCTGACACGCGTACTTCGTCCATGACGAACATCCCGGTTTCTCGCTCTCGCTCCGCTCGTATGATATCGGACGGAAAGAGTTGTAACTCGTTCTTGATTAGATGCTGTTGTGTGATGCGCACGGCCACTTCATCGCCGCTCGCGACCAGGCTTTCAATGACGTAAGGCGTCGCATCTCCTGTCAATTCTGCCATCGCGCTCATAAAGTCGGTGAAGTGAACGACACTGTCAATACCTCGCATCTCGAATGGACCAGGCCCATACCCAACGAAGTCTTCGCTTAGAATGTCTTCCACGCTGTCCACGTTTCGTTGGGTCCAAACCTCATCGATGTATCTGCGGACAAGCGTTTCGTTGCTCTCGGTCGGCATCTCGTCTCTTTCACAGGAGGTGGCCCAAGCCTAATTGCCTGTTGGCTCTCTACGCTACAGACGCGGGCACAAAAATCGCGATCGGTATGAACGACTCATCATGCTCGAGCGCAGCATGTGAGTGAATCAACTCCGTGCGGTCGTGATGTACATCCTGTACCAATTCGAGCGTCGGCAGCAACAGGTCGGAGTTGAGGTGGTCGGCGTACGCCCGCAGCAGATCGTAGCGACCGTACAGAATGTCGTTATGCACCGCCGAAAAGTGGTTCTCCACCCCCAGGTAGTACCCGTAGTCGTAGCCACGGAATGAAAGATCGTCGGTCTCGCGCAGTTCTGCTTCATCCCACGAAGCAAGTGGCTGGCAGTACAGGAGGTCGCACGGCGCGTGCTCTAACGCCCGACGGTAGTAGTCCACCACATATGCCAGTTCGGAGAGCGGCACCAACCCGCAGTCGAGCAGGCCGCCGTCCCCGCACAATGCATCGATCCGAGCGTCCTCGAGGGGCCACATGTGACGATCCGCCGAGAGGCCCTTGAATCGTTCGGCAATCGTCGCGTGGTCGAGCGGCACCGAAGGCACGGGAGCATCCCGCTGCGCATCTTGGAACCACGTGCTGTGGGCGACGACCAGCAGGCCATCCGAGCACGGACCTTTGTGATGGTGTGCCATAAACGAAGTTTACCCTGCCGGCACCCGGCCCGATTGCCATTCACCCGATCTGTCAGGAATAGTACGATGGAGCGTTCATCTCCCATGACTATGAGCTTCACGATCGCATCACCCATCACCACCGAATGGCTCCTGCTCCGACGGCTTACTATTGGCCGGAGCAGGCGGCGTCGCGGGAACCGGACCGCGAAACAACGTCCGGCATGACGAAGTTGCGCTTCCTGGCACTGCTGCTTCCGCTTCTTACCCTCTCTTCGGTCCAGGCCGCTCCCGGTAATCACTTGCTGGATCGGGGACGCACCGAGCCGGTCGTACTCTCTGATCCCAGGCACCCATCAACGGTGATCGTGGGTGCCAATCCCAACTATGGAGCGCCCGTCAACGGCACCAATCCGATGCCGTTCTTCACCAGCCACGATGGTGGACGCAGTTTCCGGCGTGGGATCGTGCCGCTGCCGGCTGCGTATCTCTCCGCTACCGACCCGTCGCTGGGGATCGCGCCCAGCGGCACGATCTTCTACGGGTTCTCGGCCGTGCATCCCGGATCATCCACCTGTGCGAATTGCAAATGCACCGAGTCGGAAAAGCCGCACGGCGCCATCTTGTTGAGCCGATCGGTCGATGGGGGCCGGAGTTTCCATCCGCCGACCGTGGTGGATACCAGTGTCAATGCCGACCGTCCCAATCTGGCGGTGGAAGGCGTGCCACATCACGCCGCGCATGTCTTCATGACCTGGACCCGATCCCAAACCGATGTCTGGTATGCACGCTCCATCAACGGCGGCGTGCGGTTTTCACCGCCGCTGCAGCTCTATAAGTCAAATTACGGCGATGCACCGTCCGTGCCCATCGTGGCCGCGCCGGGACGCGTGGCCGTCTTCTGGATCGAAACCGGTGGTGACAACCCCGACGGAACCACCTCGGCTCGCGTCCTCTTGCAGACTTCGACCGACGAGGGCCGGCACTTTGGGCCGGTGCAGACGGTTGCCAACTGGTTCAAGACCATGCCGCGCCAGGTTCAACCGGGGAATCTGCGCACGCCACCGTCCTTCGCCGTGGTGGCGGGACCGGATGGCACGCTCTACGTAGCATGGCCCGAAATCCGGCAGGTGCGAACCGGCGGCTCGCTTGATGCCGACATCGAGCTGACGTGGTCAAAAGACGGTGGAATTTCCTGGCATGCTCCTCGAGCCGTCAACGATATACATGCGGGTGACCGATTCATGCCCGCCATGAGCGCGTTCTCCGACGGCTCGATTGGGCTGAGCTTCTACGATCGGCGAGCGGGTCCCAATAACCTGGGCGTGTTCGCCGTTCATATTACAGTACGCGGTGGTTTCCGACGCTCGGCCAACGTTCCGGTCAGCCTGCACTATGCAAATATCGCGTTTATCCACCAGATTCCCTCCAGCACCGCCTGTGGCAGTGTCAGCCCGGGTCGTTTCTTTGGCGACTACA
>JANWJD010000099.1 GCA_025449555.1 Chloroflexota bacterium
ATGGCCCCTTCCAGATGCAGATGCAGTTCCACTTTGGGCACCGAGCGCACCCACTCACTCCGTGCCGTGATGCGCCCCACGTCCTCGATCGCTGATCCCTCCCTCGGCTTCTGTCTCGCCAGTGTATAGGCGAACTGGATTCCGGTCAATTCCTCGAGTACAGCTGTGGCGAGAGATCAGACGAAACGCCAGCACGGGGGTCGACCACAAGGGTCGACGCTACGGGGGTTCGCGGTGCGTCAATGGGAATCGGGCGTATGTGTCGAAAGAGTGACGGTCTACGGCTGTCGCATGATCAGATAATTCACGAGCACCGAACAATCTGTCGGGGAGATTGTCAAATGGCAGGAATCGGGAGTACACTGAAGAGTGATACAAGGGCGACAGGAAACGTCGGTTGAACCGGCGTTTTCTCATTTTTTTCCATTCGAATTCGACGCGTTTCAACTCGAGGCGATGAACCATATCCGCGCCGGCCGGTCGGTTATGGTGGCGGCGCCGACCAGTTCCGGGAAGACGCTGGTGGCGGAATACGCCCTGTGGCGCGCGGTGACAGGTGGATCGCGGGCGATCTACACCACACCCATCAAGGCACTTTCGAATCAGAAACGGCGTGATCTGGAAGCACTTTTCCCGGGTAAGATCGGTCTGCTCACCGGGGACCGCAGCGAGAATCCCGATGCACCAATCGTGGTGATGACGACCGAGGTGCTGCGCAATATGTTGGTCGAAGATACCGATGCGCTGCACTGGACGACGTGTGTCGTCTTCGATGAGGTACACTACCTGGCCGATCAGGACCGTGGCACAGTGTGGGAGGAGTCGATCATTACCTGTCCCCGCCACGTGCAATTGGTGTGTCTTTCGGCGACGATTGCAAACGCCGAAGAGATCGCCAGTTGGATTAGCGAGACGCATCGAGAAATCTCGCTGGTGCGTCACGATGAACGCCCGGTACCGCTCGAGCATTATTACTTCACCCACGGGCAATTGCATCTGGTGCGCGATGAATGGGGTGAGCGCCGAGCGATGTTCCCACGCGAAGGCCGCCTGGAGGCGCCACATCCGGCGGACGTGCTGCGTGCCATGAACCGCGCCAACCTCTTGCCGGCCATCTGGTTTGCGTTTTCGCGCGCCGCCGCAGAGTGGGCAGCAGAGGCCTGTATCAAATCCGCGCCCAGACCCAGCGCCCGGCAGCTGGAACGCATCGAGGAACAGATCGCCTGGACACTCGATATATTGCCCGGCGAAGATCGCAATCTTCCCCAGCTTTCAACGCTGATTCACCTGCTGCGCTTTGGAGTGGGATTCCACCATGCCGGGCTGTTGCCACCACTCAAGGAATTGGTGGAACGGCTCTTTAACGACGGATTACTGTCGGCGGTGTGTGCCACCGATACGCTGGCCGTAGGCATCAATATGCCGGCGCGCACGGTGGTGATCAGCAGCCTCTCGCGCCCGTTTGGGGGCTTGCTCACTCCCAACGACTTCAGCCAACTCACCGGCCGGGCCGGCCGGCGTGGCATCGACGAGCGCGGCGGCGTGGTGATGCTGCCGGCGAAGTTCTATGCTTTCGAGGAGGCGTATCGCGACGTATCCGGACCACTGTTGCCGGTGATGAGTGCCTTCCGCCTGCGATACAGCACGTTACTGTCCATCATGGAAGGGCGAGAACAGCGGCTCGAGAACCTGGTGCAATCGAGTCTGCGGCAGTACCAGATGAAAGCCAAAGCTCGACAGGCAGCTCTCCACGCCGAGGAGATTCGACAGGCACTGCAGTTGAACGATGACGACGAAGAGCTGATGGCGCTCAAGGAGTATCTGGTCCTCCAGTCGGACTTGTCGATCGCCGAGAAGGAACAGAAGCGCGCCCGGAACGCGCGAGCCAAGGTTAGAAACCAGCAGACGACGCGCCGCTACGAACGCGCGAAGGACGAGCGAGAACGGCTGGTGCGGCAGGTGCGCGGGCACCGGGCTCATGGCACAGCCATCGTCACCGAGCGCGAGGACCCGGCGCGTCTGGCTGCATTGCGTCGCTTACACTCCCTGGAAGGTGTCATCCGGCAGGCGGAGCGCGAGTCAGATCAGGAAGCCGCGGAGACTGCCGCTGCGGTACGGGCCGTGCTTACGCGGCTGGGGTACGTGACCAAGAAAGGGCTGGCCCGTAAGGCGCGCGGTCTACGTGAGATCGTCGCTCCCGCTGGAATCGTCCTGAGCGAGCTGTACGAGAGCAGAGCGTTCGATCGCCTGGGACCGGAAGATCTGGCTGAGGCGGTAAGTTGGTTCGCGAGCGATGCCAGGCGACGACGCGACAACGGCTATCGACTCTCCAGGGAGCTGGCGCGGCTGCGGCGGCAAGCCGTGGATACCTATGCCAGGATCGCGGCCATGGAAGAGACCGAAGGAATCGAACTGGCACAGGGGCCCAGCCCGTGGTTCTATGGGGTGGCATACGCCTGGTGCCACGGCGATTCAGTTGAGGACATCACGACGGTTGTCGAAATGGGCGAAGGCGACGTGGTGGGTGTGCTGAATAAGACGGTCGACCTGCTCGATCAGTTCGAGGGCATGTTGATCCAGTACGGAGACCATCGATTGATTGCTACCTCGAGTGAAGCGCGACGGCTCCTGGTCCGCGGCCTGGTGGCCATGGTGCGCTCGGGCGATCGCTTCGCCGAGTCCGAGGTGGAAGGGTCTGTTATTCGAGCGATGCCGTGAGGCGGACCCCCTCCCCTGGCCCCTCCCCCGCGGCGCAGTGGAGGGGAATTCGGCCGGGGCGGTAGTTCGGATGGAAACGGCGCCGCGGGCGTTGTTCGGAGAGTCGTTTCAGGCTCGCTTGACATTGGCCGGTATACGTAGAGATCGCCCGGCGTGGCGATCCGCCCTGGTGTTCCGGTGTGTCGCAGGCGGGACGGCGCGGGGGCCGTCCCCTACGAAATTCGCGGCGAGTGGTGGCGATGGATCGGAGGGACGGAACGATCAGGCCGATACGGTCTCCCGGGTGGCCATTTCGGCGCGGGATCGGAGCTCTACTGCGATCTGTTCTGCTTCGAGGCGGGCTTGGGCGGCGGCTTCCATCCGGCCTTCGCGCCTGTCCAGTGCGGCGATCGAGGTCAATATTCCGGGTAAATACGGCAGCATTTCGTTTCCGCGGTAGTAGTCCTGGGCGGCGTTGAGGTAGGAACGAGCCCGTTCAATCTCACCGTCCTGCAGCGCAGTATCCCCCAGGGAGTGGGAGAGTTGTGCCGTCAGGTAGTAGTCTTGGAAGGTCCGGGCTGTGGCCAGGGACTCTTCCATATCGAGCAGGGCGGAGGGATCGGACAGGTGGATACGGGCCATGGCAATGCCGGCACGAATGCGATTCTTGAGCCAGTCGCTGAAGACCACACTGGTTTCCGCGCGGCGAGCGGAGTCCTCCAGCACCGCCTTCGCTTCAGCCCACGATCCGTTCTGGAGATGTCCCATACCGGCGGTGTACATGCTATAGGTGCCGCATTCATATCCTTTCACACCGAATGCGAGCTCTGCTCCAAGGCGGCTACATTCCAGTCCGTGTGCCACATCGCCCATATCGAAGTACATGTGAGCCCCCGCCGACAGGACATCGGCTTCCTTCACGGGTGAGCCAATCCGGCGGACATCGGCCCGGGCTCGCTCGAATGCTGCCGTGGCTTGCTCGAACTCGCCAAGCCGCGAATGCGCCATGGCCTTGACGCCAATGGCGTGCAGCTCGATATCCTCAAAGTGGGCCTGTCTCGCCAGGTCGATCACGCGATCGATCTGGGCCAGAGCCGCACGTGGATTCTGGTCGGTGAGCGATTCCGTCATGAGAAAGGTCCACGCCAGCGTGAGGTTCTCTTCGCCCACTTCTTCGGCCAGTCGATGGCCCTCGGCAAGTGCCGGGACACCGGCCGACGGGACGCCAAGATAGAAGTGGACGTTCCCGATCCAATTGAGCGTGCGCGCCAGCCGGCGCTTATCGTCGAGCAGTCTGGCGGTGGCCACCCCTTCCGCCAAACGCTCTAGCACGGTGTCGGGATCTACGAGCTTATACGCGGAGGGAGCCCAGGCGAGAATAAGGTCGATCAGCAGGGTTCGATCGTGATCAGGCACCTTTTTCAGGGCGTTGTAAGCGCGATCGTAGTGGTCGGCTGCCTCGTGGCGTGCGCCGGCGCGTGATGCTTCGGCCCCGGCCAATTGAGAATACCGGACAGCTTCCGGCCAATCCTCTCCCAGCCAGTAGTGATGAGCGATGAGCGGAGCAAGTTCGGCAACCTGCTGAGGATAGAGTTCCTCCAGGACGAGACCCACGCGGCGGTGGTATTCCCGACGACGACGCATCAGGAGTAAATCGTAGGCTGCCTCCTGGGTGAGGGCGTGCTTGAAGATGTACTCCAGTCGCGGGTCGTGTATCCATTCCCGCACGAGCTCCTCCATGGCCAGACGCTCCAGGTGGAGCTGCGGATTGTCGATGTGCTCCGGCAGCGGAGCCTGATCTAGAACGGCACTGAGTACGTCGTAGGGAAAGGTGCGCCCGATGACGGCGGCAATCTGAACTACCTGTTTTGTCGGGGTCGGCAGCCGATCGATGCGGCTGGTCAAGAGACCCAGCAGGGTATCGGGAATGGCAACGTCGACGATCTCCCGGGTCGCCCGCCAATGACCGTTCTCTTTGATGATGTAGCCGGAGTCGATGAACGAACGTATGACCTCTTCCAGAAAGAAGGGATTGCCTTCTGACTTGCGCAGCATGAGATCTCGTATGGTCTCCGGGAGCTCTTCAACGTAGAGCAGGTTCCCCAACAACTGCTGAGAACTCGTGGCAGAGAGTGGCTCCAGATTCAAGCACGAAAATAGCCGGCCCAGTGTGCTCTGGATCTGGTCTAACGTGCTCCAGCTCGCGGCATGTCGGTCGGGCCGAACCACCGCAACCAGCAAGATGGCGTGGTCGGTGACCAGATCGGCCACTGCGCTCAAAAGTTCGAGTGACGCTTCATCGGCCCAGTGAAGGTCGTCGAAGACCAGCACGGCCGGGGAGGTGTTTGCCACAGCAGCCAGATAGTCGCGCACTGCATCTGTAATGCCCTGTGTGACCTCGATCCGCTGGCGATCGGCGGTGGCGGCGGATGCGACATCGCTCTCGATGCCCAACAGTGCTTCCAGAAATTCGAGGGTTTCGTCGGTGAGACGATATTTCTTCCACTCCTGTTGCAAACTTTCTCGGGTCGCCGCGGGAGGGGTGGTGGCATGAACCCCGATCTGCCTGCGCAGCATTTGGCGCCACGGGTAATATGGCACGGCCTGGCCATACGAAATGGACCGCCCTTCCATCCACACGATGGGAGGACTCACACCGGCGGCCACACTTCTGAGCTCGGCGATAAGACGAGATTTGCCGAGACCTGCTTCTCCCACGATCGAGACCATGGTGCCGTGACCGTCCACGATTCCCTGCAGCCCATCCCGCAGGCTTTGCAGCTCGACGTCGCGTCCGACGAGCGACGAGGTAATGCCCTCGAGGCCACGGGTCTTGACCGGGACGTTCTTCAACCCCACGATCTCGTAGGCGTCGATCGTCGCCGACTTTCCCTTGACTTCCAACGGCCCGCGGGGAGTGACATCGAAGACTCGACTGATGAAGTGATAGGTCTCCCCGCTCACCAGCACGGTGCCGGGAGTCGCAGCCGATTGCATGCGAGCGGCAACATTCACCGCATCGCCCATAGCCGTGTACTCGGATCGACTATCATCTCCGACCGTCGTGATAACGGCCAGACCGGTGTTGATCCCAACCCGCACGCCGAATTCGAGGCCGAAGCTCTCGGCGATAGTTCGTGCATACTCTGCGGCGGCTTCCTGGATGGCAAGGCCGGCCAGGATCGCGCGCTCCGGATCGTCTTCATGAGCGGCAGGAGCGCCGAAAATCGCCAATACCGCATCGCCCAACAGGCGAGCAACGGTCCCACCGTAGCGGATTACCGCGCTATTGAACTGGGCAAAGGCGCCGTTCATGATCTCGGTAATCTGTTCCGGATCGAGCAGTTCGCCCAGAGTAGTCGAGCCGATGACGTCCGCGAACAGGACGGTGACGAGCTTGCGCTCGCCCTCGGCGGGGTGCGGCGCTGAAAGCGTGGCTCCGCAGTTCGAGCAGAACCTGGCGTCGTTGGGATGGGTGGTCCGGCATTGTGGGCAGTTCATGTTCGCCTCTTGACAAGCTTCCGCTTGTGAGGTTCATGTTACTGCACACAGAGTCTCAATTTCGACTCCTGGGCTTCGGGGCGACGATTGCGCGGGGTTACATCGCCGGCACACGGAAATGTCCCGGTCGTCACGACCGCGATACACTTGGTCACATACATCCGCCTTCATTCCACGCCTCACATGTGACTATGTACAGGGAGCGTACGAACATGGCAGTATCGACACGCGAGGCTCCGCCCACTGAATCGACCGTGGTTGCAGGAAGACATGTAAGTCGACAGTACGGAGAGGGAGATGCGCGCGTCGACGCGCTGCGTGATGTCTCGATCGATCTAGCACGAGGGTCGTTCACGGCCATCATGGGGCCGTCAGG
>JANWJD010000100.1 GCA_025449555.1 Chloroflexota bacterium
GGAAAGCGCCCCATACAACGCGCTCTGGGTGAGCGAATGGTTGAAGCCGTACTGGTCGCGGGTCGTCTCTCGAATGATCCCACTGTCCAGCGCCTCCTCCAGGGCTCGCTCGAGATCCTCCTCGGCATGGCCCCCAATCGCTTGCAACTCGTCGAATCGAAAGGCCTGGCCCAGCACACTCGCCTCTCCGAGAAGCTCCTGTGTGCTCTGCTGTAAGCGAGAGAGACGCTCATCGATCACCGAACGCACGCCCTCCGGCACAACCAGGTCGTCGATCTCACGCTGCGCCCAGTGGCCGTTCTGTTGGTAGAGGTCTCCCCGCTCGATGAGGGCGTGCAGAACCTCATGGGTAAAGAAGGGATTGCCCTCCGTCCGGCTGTACACGAAGCCGACAAATTCCTCCGAGACGTCCTCATCCAGGCTCGAGGCCATGAGCGCCCGCGTTCCTTCCTGTCCCAGCCGATGCACGGCAATGCGCTCCAGCAGGCCGGCCCGATGAAGATCACGCAGGGTCCGCTCCAGCGGGTGCTGACGCTGCACATCCGCATCGCGATAGGTTCCGAGGAGCAGCACCCGATCGCCGCGAGTCTGCCGTGCGAGTCGTGCCAGCAGATCGAGGCTGACTTCATCCGCCCAGTGCAAATCGTCCAGCAAGATGGCAATGGGCGCCTCCTCGGCAGCCGCCTTCACCACACCGACGACGGCTCGCAGGAGATATTCCTGCTCCTCGGGACCGTCCCACTCGCCTGACGTCGGCATCCAGGCATCAGGAAGCAACCGTCGTATCAATGGCCAGCGGTGCTCGATCTGAGAGCGCCGCTGGGAGGAAACCGCACCGTACACGGTTGTGAGCACATCCAGAAACGGATAGTACGGAACGGATTGCCGTGACTCGACGCTCGAGCCGGTGGTGATAAGGAAGCCCTGATTGCGCAGCTCAAGGGTAGCCTCCTGCGCGAGACGGGTCTTCCCGACCCCGGGCTCGCCTACCAGGAAGAGGAGGTGTCCCTCACCGCGCGCCGTGGAATCGATAGTGCGCCGTATCCGGTTCATCTCGTCGTCGCGACCCACGAGTGGTTGGGCGGGCAATGCTCCGAGAAACCCGCCAATGGAAAACTGCTGCCGGCGTGGACCGACGTCCTCCGGGGTCGCCTCCTGGGTCGAGGCATCCTGGGTGCTCTCATGCACAACCAGGAGGACATGAACAAGATCGGTAAACCCTTTGAGTTGGACCCGACCGCGATCCGCATACGCCAGTCCATCCAGCTTGCCGGCGATGCCGGCGACCGTGTCGCTGGCCAGCACCTCTCCTGCTCCGGCAAGGCTGCAGAGCCGGGCGGCGAGATTCAATGCCGCCCCGCGATACCCGTCGCTGACCGGAATGGCCTCTCCCGCATCAAGCCCGATGCCGACCTTGAGCGGGAGACTGTCGCTGGTCTCCTCGGCAAAGCGACGCTGCAGCTCTACGGCGGCGCGCAGGGCCTGTCGAGATGAGATGAAAACGGTGAGTGCTTCGTCGCCACGAAGCTGGACACCCACGCCTCCAAAGGCTGCAATGATCTCCTCGCTAAGCTCGGCAAATCGCGTTGCGAGCCGTGCAGCGGCCTCATCACCGCGCTCCAGCGTGAAATGCGTGTAGCCGCGAACATCGGCGATGAGGAAGGTTCGAACCTCGCTCTGAGCAACCGATTCCTGCATGGCGTCCTCCTCTCAGTGTAGGGCGCACGCTCGGGGGGAGGGGGTGGCGAAGCATTGGGTGAAGACGTCCAACGCGTGCCTATCGACCACGACCGTCGGAGTTTCTCTATTCTCTTGCGTGTATCGGCACAAGAGTCTACTCGGTCGGCATCGAGCCGTCCCACTCGGAGAGGGGCGCGCAATGCCATCTCCAGTTGGGACCCAGGCGCTCATGTCCGGGTAGAGCGATCCGATCATTCGCCCAGCGCAACGCAGCCCAGGGGGCAACGTCACGCGGCGCCCACGGGAAGAGGCGATCGACGATCCGCCGGCACAGCGGCCCAGGCGGGAGGAACGGTATGCCGAATCCCCGGGCAAGATCATCGGTGTGGATCAGAATCTCGTCGCAGCCCATCGCGGCGAAGCCGGACGGATCGGCCATGCCGTAGAAGTGGAAACCACGCGCCTCTGCTGGAGCAGCTCTCACCACCTCAGCCAGTACTGCCGACGCCGATTCGACGTACGTCAAAAGATCAAGGATCGGCGTTTGAGGATCAACGGTGTGTGGTCCAGGAAGATACGTGGGAGCGCGGTTCGCCAGGTGCACGGCGTAGAAGAGCTGCCCGTCGACAATATGCGCAAGTGTGGTGCGGGCTGACCACTCGAGGTCTCCGGCCGGCATGCTCCAATCGCGATCCGCCGGCGGCAGGAAGGCGTCTTGACATAATCGGGCGGACAGTCGGATGTCTTCTGGCCCTGGATACTGTTCGTCCATCCTTCTCAGCTCTCCCGCGTGCGATTATCTCAGAATGTCTCTCGTCGTCAAAGGGCATCAGAATCTTCCCTGATGCTTGACATGCAGCTGATGCATGACCACACTGAGGATGATTTCCTCGATGATCTCATCGAGGAGCGGTGCACCCATAATCCGGCCTTTCCGGCACAGGAGTTCCGGTCCTCGACATGGTAGGCGTCACGCAGAGCGAGTTGGGAACCTCGTTGGTACGGTAATGACAGGGGATCTTGCTCTGCTGGGTGGTGTACCGATTCGCACAGAGCCCTTTCACACCTGGCCCGTGATCGACGATAGGGACGAGCAGATGCTGCTCGAGGCCCTCCACAGCGGCAGATGGAGCCGGTGGGACGGCACGTATACGCGGCGGTTTGAGGAGGAGTTTGCCCGGTTCACGGGGGCACGCTACGCCCTCGCCGTCAGTAGCGGGACCGGTGCCCTTGAAGTCGCAATGCGAGCGCTTGGTCTCGGTGCTGGTGACGAAGTGATCGCGCCCGCGTACTCCTTTACGGCTCCGATCGCCGCCATTCTCTCGGTTGGCGCACTGCCCGTCCTGGTTGATGTCAGTCCCGAATCGTTCTGCCTCGATCCAACCGCGACCGAGCATGCCATCTCTCCCCGTACGCGCGCAATTCTTCTCCTTCACCTTGGTGGTGTGCCGTGTGACATGGACCGTTTCTCCCGTATTGCAGAGCAACATGATCTGCGGCTGATCGAGGATGCGGCGCTCGCCCTCGGCACGCGCATGCATGATCGACAGGTGGGTACCTTGGGCGACATTGGTATCTTCAGCTTCCAGGCCGAGAAGAATCTGGCCTGCGGCGAGGGTGGGGCCGTGGTCACGAACGACGACACACTCTGGCATCGAGCGGCGGAAGTGCACGAGTACTGGAACGGTCACCTGGTTCCTCATGCGGGCTGGACGAGCAGGACATTGAGCTATCGCATCTCCGAGTTGCAGTCAGCCTTGCTCATCTCCCAACTGACCCGAGTCGAAGCACAATCCGACCGACGGGCCCGCCACGGGGCGTTGCTGGATGCACGTGTGCACTCTCTTCCCGGTTTGCGTCCGGTCAGCGTGCCGGTCGGTACCACCCGGAATACGCGCAGCCTGTACCTGCTTGATTACGATGCTGCGACGTTTGGTGGCGTGCCGAAAGGTCGGATGATCGAGGCTCTGCAGGCTGAAGGCGTTCCCGCGCTACCAGGGTACACACATCCCATTTACGAGAATCCCATCTTCAGCTCTCACGATTCCAGCTATCCGCAACTGCCGGTCGAGCTCGCACAGCTCAGGCCCGAGCCGTGTCCCGTCACCGAAAATCTGTGCGGCGAGCGGGCGATATGGCTCCGGCAGCAGACGCTGCTGTGCGAGGAGTGGGAGATCGGCCAGATCGGGGATGCCTTCGAAAAGATCTACGAGCACCGTGCACGCCTCGCCTGATCGAAAGTCGGTTATGGCCGGGATTGGGGAGGAAGCGATTCAATGCATGGCAAGAGACAACGCACTCCGTTTGCTGGGCGAAACTCTGCCTCGAGTACTCCCCGCAGCGCCAGTCACGGATCGTCTCGGTCGTCACGCGTGATGTGTCCGACGACTGTAATTCCGATGTGATCGATGGTGACGAGGTCTACCTGCGGATTGCCCGGAACGCACGAACCTGTGCCTTCCACTACTCTCGAGACGGCCGTTTCTGGCAGCTTGTCCGCTATTTCACCCTCGGTGGGCCGGATCGCGTGCGTCTTGGATTCTCAGCACAGTCGCCGCAGGGAGCCGGTTGCACGACGACCTTCTCGGAGATCACCTACGTCCCCTCCGCTCTGGACGATATCCGAAACGGGATGTAATGCCTCACGCTGTGCGTCCCGATGTTCCAGACGCCAATCGCGGCAGCGTTCCAAAAGTGCCCGGTGGCCATCTCCTGGGCAAGGGGCTCGTGCTCCGGGGGCGTCAGGCGTGGCTCCTACGCGTGCCTGCCAGGTTTCCCCTGGCAGATCGTGACCTCGTGCCGGCGAACGGCTGGTATCACGCCGACGCACAGGTATCAGGATGAGGCGTTGGTTGGTCCGCCGCCGGGTGGCTGCCAGAGTTCGATGCGGTTGCCGTCCGGATCGACGATCCAGGCGAACTTACCGTAGGGAGCTTCCTCGCGCTTTGGATCGATCTCGATCCCCTCCGCCGCCAGAGCGGAGAGGAGTGCATCGAGGTCGTCGACCCGGAAGTTGAGCATGAAGCTCTGGCCGCGCGGCCCGAAGTACGTGGTGTCGTGCGGAAAGATCGCGAAGGCGGTCTCTCCCGGCTCGGCCCAGCGGAAGAGGACCGAGCCGTCGGGTTCACGGGTGATGCCGAGATGCCGCTCGTACCACCGGTAGAGGGCCTCGGGATCGCGCGCGTGGAAGAAGACGCCGCCGATGCCGGTGACACGTGCCATGTGGTCTACCTCCCTTGCCCGCCGCCGCGACACGGGGCTGGATGCGCTGATTGTACCGCCGAGAGCAATCAATCAGTAGTCTACTACCAATCCGGTGTGATCATGCCGCATGTTCTTGAGGGCACCACCGCGTCTTGACAGTCCTACAAGTCGAATGTACGCTACGAAGGCAGTTGAGAGCGCCAAACGTGCCTCGGGTCTCGCTCGGACGTTCGGCCCAGGTTCCGATCCTGTACATGCCCCGCAGAAGAAGGAGGATTTGTCGTGCCACACCTTCATACCGAGGTGACTATCAACCGTCCAGTGGATGAAGTCTTCTCCTACATTAGTAATCCGCGCAACGAGTCTCATTGGCTGTCCAGCGTCACCCAGATCTCCAACGTGTCCGACGGACCGACCCATCCTGGAACGATCTACGAGAGTCTCGCTCACTTTCTGGGTCGGCGCATGGAGTTCAACGTGGAGGTCATCGAGTTTGAACCGCCGAGGCAGTATGGGTATCTGGCCACACACGGAGCTCTCCACATCCATCGACGCATACACCTGGAACCGGTAGATGGAGGAGCGACGCTCCTCACGATGGACCTCGAGGCAGAGGGCCATCATCACGTTCTACGTTTCGCCGAGGACGTCATGTTGCGGGCGGGCCACCGTCAGGGCCAGCACGGACTGGAAACTCTCAAGGACATTCTGGAAACGCACGGCCCAGATCACCCTCGCCACGACGAGTAACCCCTCTCGCCCAGCGGCTTTTCTAGCTCCGCGCCGACACCTCGCCGCCACTGCCAGGATCGAGATCTCCATCATCGGGCAGGAATGCCTCCGACGGCGAGTCGGAGATTGGGCGACGCGCCAACCTCCCGCCGCTCATCTGGTTCATCACCGTTAGCATCCTGAGGACTCGAACGCGTGAAGGTCAGGCACGGAAACCCAATTACAGGTGCTTGACCACAACAGGTTGTGGTTTGTATACGTGGAACTTCTACACGTAGTACTATTAGGCAGGTTCGAGCGGACGCCGGTTACCGGGTGGCTGCTTATCCTCGATCCAGCCCGCTGGATGCTTGCACAGCCGCGGGCGGAACGGCGAAGGCGACATGGATTCCAGCCAACCCGCCTTCGCCGTTTGGCATTGAACAAAAAACGCAGACGGGCGCTTGCACGTCCATCTGCGTCTGCTTCAGTTACCTGCGACCGGGACAAGTCCCTTGCCGTAGGAGCCACGACCCGGTTACCCGTCTCGCAACATCCGCTGGAGCATCTCGAGGTTGGCCTTTCGGCTACTCTCACAGTCGGCGCGTTACCGTTCCGACAGTGTTACCTTAGCGCACCATTACGATGATGACAAGACCCAATTTGGGAGTTATCCACCGCTTGCTCGCCCGACCGGACGCCTATCCACCGAACGCCATGTTCCCATGATCGTCTCTCTATTGCGTTTGGTTCGCAATCCACGGCTATCCACGAATTTCTGACTGGGCGAAGCCCTTATGTCAAAAAAGCTTTGCCGACTTGGCTCTCTATCGTCAACCGAGCGGTCTCAGCAATGGGTATGTTTTACATTACAAGGACTTTTTTGAAGGGGCTTTCTCAAATCGACTTAGCTGCGGTCGCCTCATCCGTGTAAGACGTGCGTGAGCATGGTCTAAGCGTGCTGCGCGATAGGCACCTGACGACGATTTGAGCGAAGAGGCATAAGAACACCATCGCAGCCCTGTGCGGTCGGGCCGACATTGATCCCCGCCAGGTGATCTACCTCCCGACTGACGGCATGCGAGCAGGTGATCTCAACCGAGTGGCAACGCTCGGTCGCGAGCTTACCCGCTCTGTGGGCGAAGCGCCACGAGCCTGGCTTCTTGATGAGGTCACGGGAATTGCCGGCTGGACTGAAACGCTCAAATACCTGCGAGACAACACTGAGTTTGGACGCGATACCGTCGTATGCACCGGGTCCTCGTGGGATGAGAACGCTCAGGTCGAACGCGATCTGCTGGCCGGCCGCGCGGGTGGCACCTCAACGAGGCGATCTCGTCTCCTACATCCCATGTCCTTCCGGGCTGTCCTCAGGGTCTCGGGGCGGGAACTTCCCCTGCCGGTGACGATTCCCCCGTGGGCCCTGCAGGATGCGGAGACACGGGCGGTCGTGGAGTCGCTTGAACTCTTTGTCGATGAGCTCGATCTCGCCTGGCAGGCCTATGTCACATCGGGCGGCTTCCCACTGGCTGTCGCCGAGCATCATCGGAACGGCGCGGTGAGCGATGCGTTTTTTCACGACCTGGCAGCCTGGCTCCATCGGGACGTCAACCCGTCGGCAGCCGAGGATTCCGTGGCCCGATTGCTGGCAGAGGTGCACGCGCGATCCGCTGCACCCCTGAATCGCAACGACATGTCACAGGACCTCACCATTTCCTCAAACCGATTCACGACAGTTGGGAGGATAATCAGTAAATCAAGGTCGCTGTCCAGATCGAAGTCGCCCCTCGCATATGACCCGAAGAGAATGATCTTCTCCGGGCGAGCCGCCTCGACCAGAAGGCGCGTGGCCTGGTCGAGCAACTCGTCGATGGACGAAGGGAAAACGTGATTAGCTTCCCGTCCGCAATATAATTCTCTATCCACGTTACGGGCCAACGTACGACACGTCGAGCAACCGAAAGACCTGCCCACCAGGAGCACTGAAGTAGATGTGGTTGCTGCCCGGGTGACGGAACTCAGGGATGCCGGCCGCGCGCAGCTTTTGTTGGTAGCCGGCGACATCGGTCGTTCGAAACTCGATCCAGGCTCCTCTGAATGCAGTGGTGTCGTCCACCGCGCCTCCGCCGTTGTCTCCCGGGGCAAGGTCAGAGAATTCAACGCTGAAAGCACTGCCATCACGAAACGACACCAGCAGGATGGGGAAAGGAAGGCCGAAGTCCAGTTCGATGGCGTCGCACCCGAGGACATCTCTGAAGAGAGCGGTAAAGCGTTCACTCTCCTCAGGCCGTACAAACAGGTGTACCCGGGCGCCAAGGGCAGTTATTCGCTGCTCAGTCGTACTCATCAGCCGGCTTCTCGGGATCCAATCAAACTTCTACAGGTGGTGCCCTGTTCATTTCATTCCGTGCAGGGCTTTGCGCCGTTCTCTCGCATTCATCAATTCATCCTAGAGGGTAGATTCAAAATGTTGACTGTCAAACGGAGCGGTTGTCAGCGAACGCACATCGGTATTCCGCTGGAATGACGGGCAATCGTGAACCATCTTTCGAGAACCATCTTTATAGAATCATCGACTCAATCGGCGTCACCAGGATCTCGGTGGCGCCTAGCTCCCTCAACCGCTCAATCACATCCCAGAACGTCTCCGCCTCGACCGCGGCGTGGATGGCGACCAGGTTGGGGTCGGCGAGGTCGAGGATGGTGGGGGATTTGAGGCCGGGGGTGACGGTTTCCAGTTGTTCCAGGGCGCTGCGGGGCGCGTTCATCATGACGTACTTGAATTTGCGAGCGTCAATCGCCGCTTTGAAGCGGATGCACAGTCGATCGATCGTCTTGCGTTTGGTCTCGTCCCGTAGCGAGTCTTCGTTGGCCATCAGGATCGCTTCCGAGGTGTAGATCGTCGCCACCTCGCGCAGGTCGTTCAGGCGCAGGGTGCTGCCCGTCGCCGTGAGTTCCACGATCCCCTGGGCCACGCCCAGGGTCGGGGTGAGTTCCACCGAGCCGCTGATGGGGATGATCTGCACCGGAATACCCAGGGTGTCGAAGTAGTTCCGCGCCGAGTTGGGGTACGAGGTCGCGACCCGGGTCGATGCCAGGTCCTGCACCGTTTGGGCGGGAGATTCGTTCGGGACCGCCACCACCAGCGAGCAGTACCCAAAGTGCAACGGCAGGAGCTCCCGCACCGGCCGGCCGTATTCGTGTACCAGATTCCGGCCCACGATCCCCAGATCCGCCACGCCGTCCGCTACATATTCCGGGATATCGTCGTCACGCACGAAGAGGAGCTCGAGATCGAAGTTGCGACAGGCGGCAAACAGCTTTTGCCGGTAGCTGTCGAACTCCAACCCAACCGTTTCCAACAACTCCGTGCTGTTACGGCTCAGCCGTCCCTCACGCTGCAACGCCAGCTTCACGTTACGGTTGCCCAGTGTGTCGTCCATACGTCCCTTCCCGGTACTCCTCTCTAGGGTAAGAGATGTGGCGCGTGCACGCTTCGCTAGACTGAGATCGTGTCCATCGACTCCACACGACTGGCCTACCTGGGCCATGCCACCATCGGCCTGAATCTGGACGGCGTCCGCCTCCTGACGGATCCGGTGATCCGACGGCGGGTGGTCCACCTCTACCGGTATGCGTTGCCACCGGATCCGGGCTGGCTCACGCCACCGGATGCGATCCTGATCTCACACCTCCATCTGGATCACTGCGATATTCCCTCGCTGCGACGCATTGGCTCCGCCACCCGGCTCATCGTGCCGCGAGGCGCGGGCGCCGTGCTCACGCGCCATGGCTTTCATACCGTCGAGGAGCTGGCCCCTGGCGAAAGCAAAGCCGTGGGATCGGTGACCGTCACGGCCACTCCGGCGACCCACCCCAGCTACAGGCTCCCCGGGGGGCCGCATGCGATCCCGCTGGGGTATGTCATCAGCGGCAGCCGGCGACTGTACTTCGCGGGGGATACCGATCTCTTCCCGGCCATGGCCGATCTGGCTCCGGGGCTGGATGTGGCGTTATTGCCGGTTTGGGGCTGGGGCCGCGTCCTGGGGCCAGGCCATCTCGATCCCCATCGGGCGGCCGAAGCGCTGCGCCTGCTGCAGCCACGACTTGCCATCCCCATCCACTGGGGCACCTATGCCCGGGTGGGATTGGTAGGACGCATGCCCACCTTCCTGACCGAGCCTCCGCACCTGTTCACGGAGGAAGCAGCTCGGCTCGCACCGGAGGTTCCGATCCGCATCGTTCAGCCAGGGGAGGAAATCGAGCTCGAACTGTTTCGTTGAAGGGGGAGAGAATGCGCGCAATGGACGCGGTGTGGGTCGAGCGACCGTGGGGACGTCTCCGGGTCTATGTGTCGGGCTCCGGTCCAACGGTGCTCGCACTCCATGGCCTGGGTGGTTCCGGGCGGTACTGGGAGGGGTTGGCCCGAGCGGTGCACGGGGACGTCACCACCATTGCACCCGACCTCGCCGGGTTCGGCGGTTCCGATCAGCCCGACGTCGCGTATGATCGCGCCTTCCACCTCGACAATCTCGATGCCATCGTGGCCGCACTGGGCGTGGCGCCGCCGAGCACGACCATCGGGCACTCCATGGGTGGGATTCTGGCCGCGCTCTGGGCCGCGCGGCACCCACTTCAGGTTCGCTCTCTGGCTCTGATCGCGTCACCCTACCCCCATGCGCGCGCTCCCAGGCGGGGGTCGGGTACCGCCAGGCGCATGGCGCAGCGTGCCTGGCAGATGGTCTGGCCGTTGATCACGCTGCCATATCGATCTTCCCTGTACCCGCGTGGCGTCGTCGTCGACTACGCGCGCCACAGCCCGGATAGTTACTGGCGGACCGCCTACGCGCTCATCTGGGATCCAGCCATCGTGGATGAACTGGCGCCACTTCACTCGGTCCAGCAGCGTCGTTTCCTCCTGTACGCGCGTGACGACCGGCAGGTGCCGCTCAGTGCTCAGAACAGGTGGGCCGGGTTGCTGCCTGGGGCCGAGTGTGCGGTGGTCGAGCGGGGTGGCCATCAAGTGTTGCTTGCCTCTCGGTTTGCGCCGTTGGTCGATTGGATCGGGTGCGGGTGATTCCTTCATTTCGCGCAGATTGAGGTGAGTAGGCGAGGGCGGCAGGCTACTGTGCTGCGGGAGAGTGGCCTGCGCTACCGGACCGCGCCAGGCGGCGGGCTACTGCGGCCTGGCGGCCGCGGGCCTGCCCTACCGGATCGTTATGGCCTGCCCTACCGGATCGTGACGGGCGGGGGGCCGGAACGCACCGGATGGCGGGAAGCACCTCGCGGCGGGTCGGGACGCGATGGGGGGCACATCTGTCATGGCGGGTGTTAGCGTCTGCGACGTTTCGAGGCCAGCAGGCGGCCGGCTATGGTGTCTTCGGAAGTCACTTCCCCGTCGCTCGCCTCGGGGATCGGTGTGACTTTCTGCACCGTGTCTCCCTTCGGCTGCTCGATGCGAGGGGAGGCGGGGGTGAAGGTAGCACTGGCCACGTACACGTCCGATGCCGCCCGACGATGCGAGTTTCCGCCGGCGCGCCGCGTGCGTAGCGCATCGAGCGTCGGTACCACCGGCTCTGCTGCCGCACTGCGCCTCCGGTGCAGTGGCAACGCGGCCCACACGACCGCCAGGTCGCGGCGATCCACGACCAGACGTCGCACACCGATATCAATCGGCAGCAACAGTAACGCCAAGAGCCAGAGCAACCAGGTGAGGGAGCTCTGATCGAAGACAGTTGACAGGTTGTTCTGCCACGCCGCCAGGGGAGTGGTCACAATCGACCCACCACCCGCCGCGGCCAGCGTGCGCAGGAATGGCATGTTTGTCCCGCTCGTGCGATACTCCGCCGAGTACGGCACCGCCAGACCCGCCTGTCCCACTGCTCCGTGGCCGGCGCCTTTCCCCTCCACGGTCACGAAGTACGAGCCCTGCGCCTTCGCCGGGAACTGGCCCCGATATTTACCCGGAGCGTACGGTTGCAGGGTCACGCTCGTCGTGTTCAGGTTCGGATCCACGATGTGCGCCGTCACTGCCGGGTTGGCCCCCAGCGCCGAGGAAGTATCCACCGACACCTGTCCCTGCCCCTGCGAACCGGTTGCCGTGACGAAGAGCTGCCCACCCTGGGTGGCGGGCAGCGTCCACGAAACCAGGTTGGCCCAGAAGCGATTGGCGCCGGGCGCCTGCAGCCAGTCACGGGTCCACAGGCCCGATGCATCGCTGGTCCAGGCCACCGACCGGCCCAAGCCGAACTGCCATCCCGCCAGCACCGGGTCCAGCTTCTTGCTCACCAGCACCAGCTCGCCGGTCGGCTTGGGCGTCGTCGCGACGTAGCCGTAGAGCGGCGGGACGCTGTGCAGATCCTGCAGCATGGGGTTGGCCGAGAGCTCCTGCGGATAGAACTTGCCGGTGATGATACCGGAACGCGACACGGTCCGCGCCTCCCGCAGGAAGATTTTGGGGATGCTGGCGGTGTTGTCCGCCTGGTAGTAGCGGCCACCACCCCAGCGCGCGATGTTGCGCATCGTCTGAAAGTCCGCAAACCCTTGCCCGTTGGTGGCTACCGTGGAGACAGTGACACCGCCGGCCCGGATGCGCTTCACCACCTGCTCGTAGTTGGCGTCTTCGGCATCACCGTCGCCGAGCAGGATAATGTGCTTCACGCGCGCCGTGGTGCGCTTCAGCGCGTTGAACGATCCCTGCAGATACGGCACATAGGTCATGGGATCGCCGGGCTGCATGGCATCCATGGCATGCAAGATCGCCGATTTGTTTCGAGCATACTGCAGCGGCACCACAAATCCCGCCGAGCCATCGTCCGGCGTGTCGTTCACGGCAATCTGGTCGCCCTGTGTCAGCAGGCTCACCACACCCTTGCCTGCTTGCTTCGAGATGTTGACCTCGGTATCCGATTCCAGGCTCTCGATCACCAGGGACACCGCCGCGCTGGGCAGGTCTTTGCGCTTCGGCAGATCCATCTTCACCGGCAGCGCCATCTCCAGCGGCGTCTGCCCATACCCGCCCATGCCGTACGATTCCTCTCCACCGATCACCACCAACCCGTGTCCCAGATCCCGCACATACGGCACCAGTTGCGCTACCAGATCCGTCCCCAATACATCTGCCGCCGTATCCACGATCACCACCGCGGCGTAGTGCTGCAAGTAGCCCAGGGTGGGCACCACGGAGTCCGGCCGCTGCACCGATGCCTGCATGCCGGTACTGTGCAGGCTGCGGAGCACGTCCACCGCCTTGCTGGGGTCCGACGCGATGATGAGCACCCGTGGCGGTCCCTGGACCGAGGTAAAGGCGGAGCCAGTGTTGTTTTGTGGCACCGAATCGATCGCCGGGGAGATATGCACCTCATACGTGTGAAATCCTGGAGTCAGTGGTGGTTGGCTGAAGGTGAAGGTATTGTCACCTACGTTGAGCCGCTCTCTCTTGCTCAGCACCAGGGTGCGATCGCGAAACACATCCAGTGCAGTGGTGGTGGCGACACTCGCGTGGATCGAAACCGAGAGTGAAAAGCTCTCTCGCGGCCGTAGCTGCGAGGGCAGATCGACTCGATCGACCAGGACATCCGGTCCGCTCGTGGTGTGTACCGGCATCACATCCACCCGGATCCCACGCGACCGTAACAGGCGGGCCGCACTCAGCGCATCACCCACGTTCTGTTGTCCATCGGTCATCACCAGCACCCGGTGCCGGTAACCATCCGGCAAAATCGCCGCCGACAGCTCCAGCGCGCCCTCCAGATTCGTATAGTTCGGGTCCACGGTCGTCTGAAAGCCGTCGAAGCTGTCCAGCGGAGCAACCGGTTGCTCCACCAACGCCTGCCGCCCCACCGAGACCACGCCGGCACTGTTGGCGCCCGGCCGATGCTGCAAGGCAGTGTTGATCGCCGTCTGCATCTCACTCTGACGCGCGAAGTCACTGGCCGATAGGTCGGCCACAAATACCGTCGCCTGCCGGCTCTGCGGTAGATGGAGCGACATACCCGCCAACCCCAACACCACCAACAGCACCAGGAGGAGCCGCACACCGAGCGCCACCGCATTGCGGCGCGGGCTCATATTGGCATATCCTTCTCGCCAGATCACGACCAACACCGCCGCCAGCGGCAGGAGCAGGAGGAGGGCGAGCGGGCTGGTGAAGACGATCATGGTCAGCGCCTGAAGGCGTACCACCATTCGAGTGAGAGGATCGCGAGCGCCAGGAGCGCAAAGGTCCACGCCACACTGACCGGCACACTCACCTGGCGGGTGCTTCCCTGGCTGGGCGCGCCAAATCGGATCTCCGGTGCACCGCCTGCGGTCGCCGCGCGCGCCGGGAAGAAGTTCACGGCGAAGGCAGCCGTGGCGCGCGTCGTCCCCCCGATCGCTCGCGCGGTGTAGATCCCGGAGCGCTCGGTCCCGGTGTATGGGGCAAAGGGTGGCCGCTGCGTGTCGACCGAACCATCCGGCCGGGTGATACGGATTTCCTGCGTTCCGGCCGGTGGAGACAGTTTCACCGGTTGCCCGACAATCAGATTGTCGGCTCCCACTGCCAGGCTGGGGGTTAGATACTCCAGCAGGTTGTGCAACATGATCGGGAAGCTGATCCGCAGCGGCCAGTCCGACTCCTGCAGGTTAAACGGCAGCACCGCCAGCCTGCTGCGGCCGTTATCGCCTACCGCGACCAACGGCGTCCCACCCGAGACCACCACCAGCTGCAGCCAATCCGGCACGGTCACGGTCCTGGCGCGCGAGATGTGAACGTCCCCCAGATCCACGTGCTGCAGCACCGCCGCCGGTTCCCCGCTGGAGGTGGTAACCGGCTCGATTGTTCCCACCGGCTGCTCTGCTCCAAAGCGAACCGCGCCGGCTCGTCCCACCGTGGGAGCCACGAGGAGCGTCGCCGTGGCAGGCAACGTCGCGGGGAGCGAGCCGTCGAAAACCACCAGGTCGTTTCCGCTCGCCAGCGTCGGAGAGTACGCGACCGGCTTCACGGTCGACACCGTGACACTGGGGTCCAGCGAGAGCGCCGTCTGAAGAAAGAAATCGCCGTTCGTCACCAGCAGCACGCGCCGGCCGACGCTTCCAGGCACAACTGCCCAGGCCGTCTTGTCCCCGTCGATATCGTCCCGACGGGTCAGCCGAGCCTGCAACCGCGTCACACCGCCCGGCAGGGAGGTCCAGAAGAGATTCTGCTCACGGCCCGCGGCAATGGACAGTGGCCGCACATCGGCGATCCGCCCGTCCACATACAGATTCAGATCTGAGGTTGCAGTGTGCGCCCCGAAGTTGCTTACCCGCAGGACGGCAGAGGTATGACCGCCCGTGGCCGAGGCCGCGAACGCCGTGATGCCGAGATCGCGCAGCCGTCCTCCGAGGCGAACCACGTCCACCTCAAACGGCACCTGGAGCGGCAACCCCATGATGCCGCTGTCCCCGCTGGTGAGGACGATCGCCCGCGTACTTGCACCGCTCCGTGCCAGCGAGGCCGCCAGGCTCATCGCCCCCAGCACGTTGGGTGGAGAGGCGCTCACCCGCAGACTGTCAATGGCACGGCTGATGGCACCGGCGTCCGTACTTTCGCCGATTGCCAGGTGGGGCTGAGCGCCCATCCCGATCACGCTCATCACGTTGCCGCTCCCCAGGTCATCTGCGATACTGTGCGCCCGCTTCAGCGCCGCGGCAAAGCGGGAGGGAGCTACATCGCGCCCTTGCATCCCATAGGATTCGTCCACCACCACGATCACGTCACCGCTGAACGCGTGCGATCGCGAGTACGCCGGTCCGGCAAGTGCCAGCACCAGCGCCACCAGGACAAGCAATTGCAGCAGGAGCAGCATACTGGGCCGTAGCCGCTGCCAGGGCGCGTTGGCCTGCACGTCGTCCAGGGCGCGCCGCCACAACAATGTGCTCGATACCGGCTGGTCCCGGCGCCGCAACTTCAGGATATACATCAACACGATGGGCGCCGCCACGGCCAGCAAGGCCATGGCTAGGGGAGAGAGCAGGCTCATCAGCCGATCACTCCGGCGGCACGGAGGCTCGACAACGCCACGTCCTCGATCGAGATCGAGCTTGGAATCTGCACAAACGCTATGCCCTGCCGGCGGCAAAACTCCTTGATGGCAGCGGTATGTGCCTCCAGTTCCTCTTGATAGCGACGGAGCAGTCGGGGAGAGATCGTCACTTCCACGTCCCTGCCGCTTTCGACGTCACGCAGCTTCCAGTCACCGCGCAGTGTCGGGTTCAGCTCTTCGGGCGCCAGGATCTGAACCACACTCACCTCCTGTCCGGTCCCGCGCAGCGACCGCAGGCCGGAGCGCCAATCCGAGTCGGTCAGGAAGTCCGAGAACACAATACTCAGTCCGGCGCCACGGCGAAAGGCGCCCATGGTTCGCAGTGCCGCGAAGTCGGTGGTCGTGGTGGTCGTTTCCATCACGTCTTGAATGGACTTCCAGACGCGCGGGATCGACGGTCGCCCGCCCTGTGCAGGGACATAGCGATCGACCTTCTCACCCCAACCCGCGACGGTCACCCGGTCATCGCCCTGCAGCGCGATATATGCCATGACCGCTGCCAGCCGCGCCGCGGTCAGTCCTTTCGCCGGTTCCCCGAACTCCATGGAGGGAGAGTGGTCGAGACAGAGCGTCACCGTCGTCATCTCCTCGGCGCTGTACAGGCGGAGAAAGAGCCGATCGAGCCGCGCCAGCGCGTTCCAATCGATCCGCCGAAAATCATCACCCGGCGAATAGTCACGGAAGTCGGCGAACTCGACCGAGGCGCCGTGACGGGGCGAGCGGCGAGGTCCAGCGGCCGGCCCCGGGATGGGACGCCGAACCGCCAACGACAGTCGTTCCAGCTTTCGCAAGAACGCTCCGTCGAACCCGAAGTACTCAGTGGGTGAGAGGGAAGGGGTAGCGGTCATGGTAGTGGCGCACCCTCCGAGGCACCCTCACCCCCAGCCCCTCTCCCGCGGGGCAGGAGAGGGGAGATTGAGCGGAGGTGCATTTTCGGACGATGATTGATCATCTTTGGGGCGCTCACGGCACTGGTACGGCCTGGAGCAGGGCGTCCACGATGGCGTCGGTGGTTATGCCCTCGGCCTGCCCTTCGAAATTCAGCAGGATGCGATGCCGCAGGGTGGGATGGGCGAGCCGCTGCAGGTCTTCCACCGCGACGTTGTAGCGTCCATCCAACAGGGCACGTACCTGGGCGCAGGTTACCATCGCTTGCAATCCGCGGGGACTCGCTCCGGCTCGCACAAACTGCCGCACCAGCTCCGACTCGGTCGACGGTGGATGTGTCGCGGTCACCAGCGCCACCGCATAATCCACGATCGAGCCGGCAATCGGCACCGCGCGTGCGATCGCCATCATTTCCCGCAGCCCATCACCGTCCAGCACCGGTTCAACGGCCGCGGGCGGTCGCACTGTCTGTTGCACAATGCCGCGCAGCACGTCGGCGCCGGGAAACGGCACCAGGATCTTCAAGAGGAATCGGTCGAGTTGCGCTTCCGGCAGTGGATAGGTGCCCTCCATCTCCAGTGGATTCTGCGTCGCCAGGACGAAGAAGGGGGCCGGCAGCCGGTGGGTGTCTCGACCCACCGTCACCGTGTGCTCCTGCATGGCTTCCAGCAAGGCGCTCTGCGTTTTGGGTGTGGCGCGGTTGATTTCATCCGCCAGCACGATGTGAGCGAAGAGAGGGCCGGCCTGGAAGGCGAAGGAGCGCCGGCCGGCCTCATCCTCACGCAAGATCGTCGTGCCCGTGGCATCCGCCGGCATCAGGTCCGGCGTGAACTGGATGCGCGAGAACGAGAGGTCGAGCGCAGCGGAGAGAGTGCGAACCAGCAGCGTCTTACCCAGGCCCGGCACACCTTCCAGCAGTACGTGTCCTCCGGCCAGCAGGGCGATTATGGTCTCGCGCACCACATCCGGCTGTCCGATGACGACCGCCTCCACGGTCTCCTCGAGACGGAGTGCGGCCGAGACGAAGCGACCAATGGCCTCCTCGTCGATGGCCGGCTCGGGATTGGCTCCGGTCGCGCGTGGCTCAATCATGAGATCTTCCTCTATACGATGGATGCCTCGTCGATGTGAATCAATGGATGCGTGGGGAGCTGCCGACGGGGTGGGCTGCTTTCCACGAATCCAATGATTCGCAGCATACGATTAGTGAGATACTGCCGAAAAGTACTTCCGGACATACGACCGCAGGGATGGCGGGAGATTGGCGCGATCCAGCGCCTGGTGAGCCGTCTGACCATACGCACCCGCCACCTGTTGATACGGCACGATCGGTCCACTCTGCGGTGCACCGGTGGGGCCGCTCTGGGTCGAGTTCGGCCCTTTGCCCTGCTTATACGGCACATACACCGTGGCATACCGCCCCTGGCCGGTGTGCCCGGCGCCGCCGTGTCCACCACCGGCACCGTGGCCTCCCGGGGAACCCTGTCCGCTGCCGGCGCCGGAGCCGGTGCCCGAGCCGTTCCCTTTGCCCGCACCCTGCGCGCCATTTCCCTGACCCGCGCCTGGGGCCTTGCCCGAGCCCGCGCCATTCTCTTTGCCCGTTCCGCTTCCTTTGCCGGTACCGCTCCCCTTGCCCGTCCCACTTCCCTGGCCGCCGGTACCCTTGCCGGATCCCTTGCCACTTCCGCTACCCGTGCTTCCGCTCTTGCCGCTGCCTCCTCCCGGACTGGATGATCCAGTCGGGGGAGAGCCCGCGGCGATACGCTCGCCGGTGGCCGGCGACACGCCGGACACGGCATTTTTTAGCGAGTCGAGTTGACTGTTGGCCGCGGCGGCACGGGCCTGGGCGGCACGCTGGGCCGGCGTTTGGGCCAGGGCTGAAGCGGCTGCCTGCAAGGAGTTCGCAGCCGACTGTGGATCGTTGTATCCCAGGGAAGATGCGGCTTGCTGCAGCGACGCCTGCAAGTGGCTGTCGCCCGTGGCATTGGCTGCTCGAGCCAGTGACCGCGCCAGTTGTGCCCGCTGTGCCGCACTCATGTGGCTCAGTCGGGCCGCCAGTTTCCGCAGCGTTTGCACGGCGGCGGCC
>JANWJD010000101.1 GCA_025449555.1 Chloroflexota bacterium
AGTCTGACGAGCAGGCCGTCATCACCGTGGTCAATCATTTCTTCGATGGCATGCGCACGCGTGACACGGCGCTGCTGCGCTCAACCTCCCTGCCGTCGACCGTGCTGCAGACTGCTGGTGCGACCGTGAGTGCGCCGATGACGATCGATCAGTTCATCGAGCGGGTAGGGAAGGGTACGGGCCCCGGCGGCAACGAGGTGATCAAGGACCCCAAGGTGCAGAGCGACGGAGAGATGGCGTCGCTGTGGGCGTACTTCACCTACACCCGTGGTGGCGAGACGCAGATCAACCACTGTGGCATCGATGAGTTCCTGCTGCGCAAGGGTCCCGGTGGGTGGAAAGTGTTCTACGTCGCGGACACACACCGCACGCAGAACTGCGCGCCCATCACGAAGTAGCGCGCCAGTCGGGCGCCGGCTGGAGGTTCACACCCGCTGGTGGAAGGACGCTTGGATCACCCAGTGTGAGCGGGGCCTGAAACTTCGTGTCGAGGCGACTTGGCTGGACCACTACTCGTCAACCAACAAACGAGGCGTGAACATGGCAGTGACTCCGTTCCAGGACCAGCCGCGCTATCCGGCACCTGCTGGCCAGACGATGTATGCGGCACACCTGCTGGACCCGGAAGGCGCGACCGTCCAAGTGGGATTCTTCGCGGCCGCGACGGATGATGACGCCGCCAAGGTTGTGACCGGCATCCTGCGCCAACCGCCCGAATGGGAAGAAGCAGTGTCCTTTCACCTGTTCCGCGAGGTGAGCGTAAAGAAGTAGCGTGGCCGCGGAGCCGCGTGCGGCCGTTGTTCGCACGGCGACAGTCACATGCAATACGGATTTGCCGGTGGCGCGGCACACTGCTCGCAGCCTCGTCCGCGATGGCGCGATTCGCATGGCGGTGGATGTTCATGGGACGGAGATGTTCCGAACCGGCCGCGCCGCGGACCACAGTCGACGATGTTCCGCTCCCACTCTCCCTGGCGGGGACGGTCATGACCGGCCTCTACGGATACTGCAGCGGCCGGAGAGGCTGCTCACCCGCGTATAGTCGAACGGTCGCGATGGTTTCACGCCGGGGGGTGGCTGGGCCCGACGCCAGGGCCATGCTTGCCAGCTCACTGCTCGGCCGAACGGCGGTAGCCGTAATAGTTCGGACGATTCCAGCGTACTGGGTGTCCCCGCCGCGCGTGAGACACCTCTGCACACAGTTCCTTCGCTCGATTCTCAAACTTGCGCTGAGCTCCGGCTTGCGCGGCGCGGCGCCATTCCCCGTGACCCTCAGGTGTCGCCGGATGCTGCGCAGCATGCTGGGGCAGGTGACGTAGTAGCCGCCGGTGTCAGTTGTCGCGCACGGCTGGCACCCCGACCGCCAGAACCCAGCCCTCCAGAGCGACCCTACGCCGATATGATGGCGAGGTTTCTCGGTGATGTCGTCATGGCAGCGTTTGCAGATGATGACGTCACGGAGATCTACATCAACCCGCAAGATGGTTGTGTGCGGTATGACACGCGGTCGCGGGGTCGCGTCGACTCCGGCCACGTGTTGGATGCAATCAGGGTTGAGATGTTTCTCAACTCGGTGGCAGCAAGCCTCAACGTCACGCTGGGGACGGCAACACCCAGGATCGAAGCTGAGCTGCCGGCACTCCATTTTCGGGGCAGCCGTCTTCAGGGCTTCATGCCCCCCGTTACAGCGGCGCCCGCATGCACCATTCGCAAGCCGCCGACGGTCGTGTATACACTCGACGACTATGTCCGGGCCGGCATTCTCTCGACCGTGCAATGCTGGGCACTGAGGGCGGCGGTTGTAGCGCATCAGAACGTCCTCATTGCAGGGGGGACGAACAGCGGCAAGACCACCTTCGCAAACGCCCTCCTTCTCGAGATCACAAATCGCTTCCCCCAAGAGCGAATTGTCGTCCTCGAGGATACCATCGAATTGCGATGCGCGGCGCCCGATCATTTGGCGCTGCGGACCGGACCTGGATTGAGTCTGGCAGAGTTGGTGAGATCGACCTTGCGCACAAGTCCTAACCGCATCGTGGTAGGCGAGGTCCGGGGCCCTGAAGCGCTCGACCTGCTCGACGTCTGGGCGACCGGCCACCCCGGTGGGTGCGGGACATGTCACGCGACCACAGCTGCTGGCGCCCTCCTAAGGCTCGATCGGCTCGCACAGCGCAACAGCGTGCCGTCGCAGGCACCGTTGATCGCGGAAGCCATCCATATCGTGGCGGTCATCGAAGGCGGCCATCGACGCCGACGGATCTCAGAGCTCGCTCGTGTCGGGGGCGTAAATGAGGATGGTCGAATCGAACTTCAGCATCTCACTCCTGACGGAGACTGGCAATGAACGCACGGAGTCGCGGATACTACGCGGTTGGCGGCGGCCGCCAGAGTCGCGTTACAAGTTGGCGCCGGGTGTGTGCGGCGGCGACGACAGTCGCGGTGGTAGCGATCCTCTGTACTCCGACGGTGGCCTTTGCCGCCGGTGCTGGCGGAGGCGCGACGATGCCGTGGACGGGTCCGCTTCAGACTTTGCTAGACAATCTTTCCGGTCCGACCGCACGCATCGTCGCGGGACTGGGATTTGTCATTGGAGGAGGGATCTGGGCTTTCAGTCGCTCTGAAGAAGGGGCGAAGCGGTTCGGCCAGATTGTGATCGGGGCGGCGATTGCGATCGGGGCAGCGAACATCGTGACATCGCTCGCGTTTGTCGGCGCAGTTGTCTGAATGTTAGACCAGCACGTGATTCACATATCGCTGTTTCGCCCCGTTCTGTTCGCCGGGGCGGAGCCCACCGTGGTCATTCTCGAGGGCCTGACCGCCGGAGGCCTGCTCTTCGGCGTCGGGTTTCACATCGCGACAATTGCGCTGGCAACCTTCTATGTAACGGTTGTCCACGCCGTCATGGTCCGGCTCGCGGCAACGGATCCACAAATCTCCCAACTCTATCTCCGCAGCCTCACAGGTCGCGACTACTATCCTGCGCACTCAGCGCTCTCCGCTGCGGTTGTTGTGGTGCGGCCGTCAA
This sequence comes from Chloroflexota bacterium, assembly GCA_025449555.1. Taxonomy (GTDB): domain Bacteria; phylum Chloroflexota; class UBA5177; order UBA5177; family UBA5177; genus JANWJD01. Next base: position 3,026 of record JANWJD010000101.1, read on the forward strand.
TCCAGTTGGTACGATAGCACTCAATCATGGAACTGACGTCAGCGGTCCTCGGTATTGCCGCAGGCACGGCGATGGCACGAGTCAGCTCAGGCCTGCGCGAGTACCGGCAGCAGCCGGTAGGGTTGGCCGATCTGTTGGGTTGGGGTTTCCTGGTCGCAGACGGCGTGATCTTACAAAAGGACGGCAGCCTGATGGCCGGCTTTCAATACGCCGGGCCCGACGTCAGCGCAGCAACGCCGGCAGAACTGAATCTGCTGTCGCGGCACGTCAACGATGCTCTGATGCCATTCGCCGACGATTGGATGCTGCACGTCGATGCAATACGACAGCCGGCCGCCCCCTATGCACCGTCCGTGTTTCCGGACCCTGTCTCGCAGTTTATCGATGAAGAACGGCGATCAGCGTATCAGAAGCGGGCAGGCCAGCAGTTCGAATCGGCATACACGTTGGTGGCCACCCATCTTCCGCCACCCGAATTGTTCGCGAGACTCAGCACGTGGTTTCTTCAGCGTGGAGTAGCGCAGGCGGACGTGCAGGCCGACTGGGACGGATTGCTGGCGGGATATTTAGTTGCCCTACAAGGCCTGGAGCATCGGCTGATTTCCCGCCTTCGGCTTACCCGGCTGGACTCCGACGGCTTGGTTCGGCATCTCCACACCTGTCTGACCGGTGACCCGCATCCGGTGCGCGCTCCCGAGCACGGATCGTATCTCAACCTCGTGCTTGCCGATCAGGAGCTGGTAGGTGGGTTTGAGCCCCGAATCGGGTCAAGACACGTGCGAGTGGTCTCGGTGCATGGCTATCCGCACGCGTCGTACGCCGGCGCCCTCGACCTTTTGAATTCGCTGCCATACGCTTTTCGATGGAGCAATCGGATTCTGCCGTTGGGCCAGCAGTCCGCCGGCCGCCTGATCCGTCGGCATCAGCTGACTTGGTACAAGAAGCGCAAAGGGGCGGCGGCTTGGCTTCAAGAACTCGCCGGTGGTGGCCGTTCGAGCCAGCCTCACAATGCAAGCGCACAGGCCGACGCCGATCTGTTTCTCGATCAGGATGCACGGCGAATGGCGCAGGACGCCGGCGAGGCCGCCGCAGAGAACACGTCGGGAGGCGTGCGGTTCTGCTTCTACAACCAGGTAGCCGTGGTCACAGACCACGATCGGGGACGGGCCGACGCCGTGGCCGCGGAAATAGTCAAGACGCTTCACGATTCGGGCTACACGGGCCGCGTCGAGAGCGTCAACGCACTCGAGGCGTTCCTCGGGACCCTTCCGGGCCATGGCTACCCAAACCTGCGTCGGCCCGTGGTTAGTACACGTAACGTGGCCGACTTGCTCCCTGTGACCAGTGTTTGGCCGGGGTTGGCCACGAATCCATCGCCGCTATTCCCCCCTGCAAGTCCTCCGCTGCTTTGGGCGGCGACCGGTGGCGCGACTCCGTTTCGCGTCAACCTCCACGACTCGGATGTCGGCCATGCACTAGTCCTGGGCAAAACCGGGTCTGGGAAGAGCACGCTGTTGGGCGCTCTGGCTGCACAGTTCCGCCGGTATCCGGGTGCACAGGTGTTCGTATTTGACGTCGGCTATTCGATGTGGATGCTGGCGCGTGCAGTTGGCGGGTCGCACTACGATCTCGCAGCGGGCCGGCCGGACGTCCTTCGCTTCCAGCCACTCGCGCGCGTGCATGAGCCCAGCGAACGGGCGTGGGCTGCGGGGTGGATTGAGACGTTGGCAATCCTGCAAGGAGTCACCGTCACGCCTGCGCATCGAGCACGCATTGACCGTGCTCTGGCTCTGATCGCGGAGAATGCGCCACCACATCGGACGCTGACAGAGTTGTTAACACAGCTACAACACACAGACCTATTGGCCGCGTTGCGGCCGTACACTCTCGCTGGCCTATACGGCCAGCTACTCGATGCGGCGCACGATGATCTTGGAGACAGCCAGTTCATTGTCTTTGAGCTCCGGCATTTGCTGTCGCTCGATGACCGGATTGCGATTCCGGTGCTCCTGTACCTGTTCCGCCGAATCGAGCAACGGCTGGACGGTAGGCCGACGCTCATCGAAATCGATGAAGCGTGGATGGCACTACTGCATCCGCGATTCGGGCCACGCATAACGCAATGGCTCCTGACTCTGCGTAAGCAGAACGGCGCGGTCGTGCTCGCGACTCAAAGCCCTGCGCATCTCGCGCAATTCGCGTCTCGACACGCGGTCATCGACTCGTGCCCGACCAGATTTTATCTGCCAAACGCCGACGCGGCATCGCCCAGTACTGCTCCCCTATACCGGGATGTGGGACTTAACGACCGCGAGATCGATACGATCGCAACTGCGACTCCGAAGCGGCACTACTACGTCAAGAGCCCGCGTGGCAGCCGGTTGTTCGAACTGGGCCTGGGGCCGCTCGCACTTTCATTCCTGACGGTACCCCACGGCCTCACTGTAGAGGAATGCAAGCGCAAGATCGAGCGAATGATCGAGCGGGATCCCGCGTCATGGCAGGGTGAATGGCTCGCGCAGCAGGGCATGGCGGAGTTGGCTGCATCGTTGCGCTTGTCACTGGCCCGGCCAATTGCCGGGAACGACTCGGCCGCTTTCTAGGGCCGGCTCTCCTGAACACCATCACTACGGAGCGGTTGAACATGACGTGTCATCAAGCTGATCACGAGCCATCGATGCGGGCTGCGTCTTTTTGGCCCTGCGCCGCCGAGAGGCAGGTCGTGGCCCCGACCCGGCGCGCGCGACGGTGCCGGGGTTGGCGCGGGTTCCTGAGAATCTCAATGATTGGACTGGTATCGAGCGCGATAACGCAGGGGGCGTCGGCTCAAATCGCGGTCTACGATCCCGCGAACTACGCCGAAAATGTGCTGCACTATGTCAATCAAATGACGCAGATCAAGAATCAGCTTGATCAGGTGAAATACCAGTTGCGTGCTTTGGCCAAGCTGCCGTCAGCACCCTGGCGCAATGCGGGCCAAGCCCTCGCCAACATTGGAGGGCTGATGGGCGCTCCGCATTCCTTGGGGTACGCCGCGTCCGGTGTGAGTACGACGTTTCGCAGCTATTACCCGGTCACGAAACCCGTTACCGACTGGCCAACTGAGCAGCGCGCCCAAGGCCACGCAGCAGTGAACGTGTTCGGGGCTGCGATCGACGCAACGGCGCAACAGCAGGCGACCGTCGCGGCAGGCCGGGCGGCGATTCAGCGCATGAAACAACTCAACGGGGCAGTAAACGGCCATGAACAAGCGCTGGAGCTTCAGAACTCGGCGGCTGTGTATTCTGCCGAAGAGCTCATGCTGTTGCGGCAAGCCGTGATGACGCAGACAAATATCCAGGCTGTCTACTTCGCCGGAAGGATCAACGAGGAAGTGCAGCGCGATGAGGCTGCGCGGACGGCGCTGGCTCAGCTTGCCACTCCACAAACGGCCTCGCCCGACCTGAGTCTAAGGGTTACGCCGTGAGGTGGAGGTTGCGCGCGCTTGCGATCCTCGCGTGCACAATAGTGATCTGGACCGTTGTCGCCAATGTTGCGTCGGCCCAGAGCGCAGGCGTAGGTGGCCAATACCTCGATGGGATTCGTAGCGCCTACCAGGTGGCAGCGGGTGGCTGGCGGGCACGGCTGATACCCTTGGCTCAGCGCACGTTCATGTTGCTTGCCGCTCTTGAGTTTTGTGTGTCAGGATTGGTCTGGACGCTCAGGCGGGGCAGCCTCGACGATCTTGCCGCCAAGTTTCTGCTCAAGTTCCTGCTCATCTCATTCCTCCTCACCTTGATCACTTCATTCACCTTCTGGTTTCCCGCGATCCTCAATGGATTTGCTGCCGCGGGCGAGGAGGTCATTGGGCGGGGCACAATGAGTCCGGATACGATCATAGCCGTCGGTGGCTCGCTTGTGTACTCCATTCTGCAAGCGATCTCACTCACGGTACTATCACGGGACATCTTGATCGGGCTTTTCGCCTTGTTCTGCTCTGTTGCGGTAGCAGCCGCCTACATCGTCGTTGCGATACAGGTCCTCGTTGTGATGATTGAGAGTTACGTCGTCGTGCTTGGCGGCGGAGTGCTGTTTCTTGGTTTTGCCGCGTCCCGCTGGACCGCGGCTTTCGCTGAGCAGATGGTCGCCTATGCCTTCTATCTCGGCGCGAGAATCTTCTTGCTCTATCTGTTTGTCGGCGTCGGAATGGATGTGACCCAGGGGTTCGTCCGCCTAGTCAGCGGTACAAACGTCTTTGCCGAACCCAGCCCACTGCTGCAGGTAACAGGTGGCGCGCTGGCGTTCGCCTACTTGGTCAGTCGTGTGCCAAGTGATGTCGCGCGGCGGCTGACGGCCCGGCACAGCTTCGGGCTGGCGAACGCCCTAAGAACCCTCGGTTGAAATGCGCACCGGTGGAGGCTCCATCATGGCAGACTCGCGCTTCCTGACCGCACGGCACGAGTTTGCGAATGCGTTCGGCGACCTGGCGAGAGGAAAACGCAACTGGCAACTCGTCGCGTTTTGGTCGCTTGGGCTGCTCACTGTGTGTGTCATCTCCTACATCCGGATTGCGAGCTCAGCGCGCGTCGTGCCGTACCTGGTTGAGGTGGACAAGCTCGGCCAGGTCATGACCGCAGAGGAGGCTGACATCATGCGAGCGCCGGAGCCGCGGCTGGTTGCGTCGCAACTCGCGAGTTTTGTGCGGGCCGTGCGAACGGTGTTACCCGCTTCCCCGCCCAGAATACAGGCGGATATGATGCGGCACGCCTACATGTTTGTGGACCAGGGGTCGTCCGCCGCCGTCATGCTCAATACGTATTTTGCAGACCCCTCGCACGACCCGCGGGTGCTTGGCCAGACCATCACCCGGCAGGTCGAGATTGCGAGCACCCTTCCAGTGCCCGCTTCACCGACGTGGAAGATTCGGTGGACAGAAACCGAATATCCTCTAATCGCGGGCATTCTGACGCGCGTGACCGCGTGGGAAGGGTACGTCACAGTTCGCTTGCAGGCGCCCACTACAGCTGATGCTGTCCAGGAGAACCCGTTGGGCGTGTTCGTCACATCCATCAACTGGACTCAGGTCACTGACCATGGAGGGATCGCACAATGACGAGATGGGCGGCCACGCTTGTGCTTGGAAGCGACGGGTGTTGGATGCGATCACTGGAGCGATGCTGCCTCATATGCGTCGCCGCGGTTGTTGGGTTGTCTGCGAGAGATGCCTCGGCACTCCCGGTACAGCAGGGGCAGAAAGGTGTGGGGATCGTCTACTGCGACTCGTCCGCTGAGCATCGCCTAGATCACTGGGACACATGGCGAGACACCGTCGAGCGAAACGGGCGGCAGACTTGCGACACCACGGGGCGTCTACCGGTTAGCGGCGCAGCGGGGACTGTCTGGGGCAGCCGACCACCGATTGACCCCGTGGTTGCAGCGGAACGCGAATATGTCAGAACAGGAGTTGCACGAACAGTCGACCAGGGTGCGTTTGAGACCTTTCCCTACGGGCACGCGCAACCAACCGTGACATGCGCACCATTGCGCGCATGCGTGATCGAATTGGAGGCAGGCGAGAATGTATTGAGCAAGATTGCAGGAGATACGCAACGCTGGGAGATCCAACTCGCGGTGGCGGGGACGAGTGGCCAAACGCCGCTCGTGGTGGTAAAGCCGCATGATTGCGGCCTGACTACAAACTTGGTGCTCGCTACGAGTGCGGGCCGCATTTATGACCTGACTCTGGACAGCCCGCCATGTCCCCGCTCGGGTTTCAATCCGCAGGGCACCTACGTCCGGCATGTCCGATTTTACTATCCGGATGCACTCGTGGAGTCATGGGCTGCACCGAAAATGGCGGCCACGACGGTTTCGCCAGCCACCGCTCCCATCAGCGCGTTGAATTTCGCATATCGGATTGCTCCCGAGCGGCACGTCGCTTGGGTCCCGATCGCAGTGTTTGACGATGGCGCGCATTGCTATATCAAACTGCCCCCAGGCGCCTCGCACAGGGAAGCACCCGCGTTATTCGCTCTCGCCGATGACGGCAGCAAGGTCCTTCTGAACTACAATCTTGTCGGCGATGGTTACGTGACAGATCGAGTGTTCCGGTCCGCAGTGCTGGTAGTCGGAGAAGGTGGTCACGAGCGGACTGTGCGGCTGGACAACCTGCGCTATGACGCTGGAAGTTCAGCTGATGCTCCCATATCCAGCGATGCGGCGGGGGCACCGCCAGGGCGAATCAGATGACCGCGGGCGAGGACTCAACCAGTGAATCTGATCAGGGGTACCTTGGAGGTGATCAGAGGGCGGCTCACGACGCCGGTTCTGTCGTCTCGGAGCGAGTACAACTGGACTGCGACGGCGCGACGGCGCCACGTGTCGGCACGGGGCCTCTCTGGCCGCCATTGCCCCTGGCAAAACGCCTCAATCGCAACGCGCTCACCGTCGCTGCCGCGCTGGCAGGGGTAACCGTACTCACGGTGGTGGTCGTGACGAGGCCAGCCCGGATCGCACCCGCGACGGCCAGCGGATCGACAACGGCTGCTGGCGAAGTCGGGCCACCAGTGCCTGCTCGACCCGCTTTTCTCGATCAGCCTCCGCGCAAGGCGCGGAGTATCGATGGAAGCGGGGACACTGTGAGGACTGGCTCGCCGGAGACTTCTGAGGGAGAAACACGCCGCCGGACCGTTGACGACGAAGCGACCGGACTGCCGGTGCCTCCACCCCTACAGGACGGCACAGGGGTTGGAGCCGCCGTCACTGGCACCGAGGAACCCATCGCTAGTACCGACCCGCAGAATGCATCCGCGATGAGCACACGAGTCCGCGGAGCCAACGAGGCGTCCCCACGGCGTCATGCGTATCAAGCGGCGCTCACGAGTCCTCTCATAGTGCCTGAACACGAGACACACCCCGCAGCAGCCGCCGTGCCGCCGCCTAATATAGAACAGGGAGTCGTAGCTGGCGGTCCATCGGGTGACACGCGAACACGAAGTTTGCTGGCTGGCAACGACGCCGGCGTGGGCTTGAGCTCCCCGGCGGTGATCGTCGGGACCAGTGCCTCGAATGAGTTGCAGCCTTCCGGCAGCGCTGCGCCGATGCCCTTCAGTATGCAAGCGGTCCCGACGAGATCAGCCGCCGTGGAGTCTGACGCACCTGGCTCAGCCTACGCCGTGCGGGCAGGCACCGTGATCCCAGGTTTGCTGTTGACAGGCATCAATTCCGATTTGCCGGGCGAGATCCTGGGACAGACAAGCCGAGACCTGTTCGATTCTCGGACTGAACAGATCCTGCTAGTCCCCAAGGGCTCCCGTCTGATCGGATCCTACGACAACCGATCTGTCGCCACGGGACGGCTGATTGTCGCATGGACGCGACTCATCCTGCCCGATGGGCGCAGTTGGTCGCTCCCGCATCTCTCGGCGACCGACGAAGCTGGCGAGGTGGGGCTGCATGACAAAGTGAACCACCACTATGCTCGAGTGTACGGTGCGGCCCTTCTGACGTCGGTTATTTCGGCCGGCGTACAACTCTCTCAACCGCAACAATCAGCGTTGTACGCACCACCCTCGTCGCGGCAGGTGGCCGCGGGGGCATTGGGCCAGAATCTGGGCGACGTAGCGCTTGAGAGCGCGAAACGTGGACTCGATACTCCACCGACTGTGACTATCCGGCCCGGCCAGCCATTCGATGTCTTTCTGGCAGGTGATATTGTCTTCGATGCGCCCTACATCGCGGCGCCCTTGTCGGTGGGACGCTGAGGTCACATGTGAACACTCCTTTGAGGCCTTCAGCGGGCCACAGTGCGACAGGCTGGCTTTTGGTCGTCGCGCTTCTCGATATCACGTGGGCCACCGGTCTTTCCACGCAGTTCGTTGCATCGCGGCTCGGGTACCACCGGCAGCTTGGCGACCCCTTGTTCCGCGCGTCATCGGCGACGACGGTATGGTTGGAGGCGGCCGCGATCTTATTTACGGTCCTGGCGGTGTTGTCCATGCTATGCTGGCGCTGGCGGGCCGCGGCGGTCCCAATGTCCCTTCTTGCGGTGACCGCCATGGCCGTTCGAAGCGGGCCTGTGTATTCCCCGGAACGGGTCTTCGTGTGGCACGCGGCTTACCAGCGGATACCCGACTATGAGCACCTCTTTGCGACAGCGTGGGCAATATTGGCGGGTGCGTCGATCGCGCTCCTCCTGACCACCTGGAGGCTCTTACGATCGGGAACTGGCGTCGTTTCGGAGCGTGATGCCGCGCTCTCCCGTGGGGTAAACACCGCGAGTACGAATAGTGGCCCGTCGAAGAGAGCGGGACCTGCACCAAGGCTGCGGACATCCGGTCGCAGGATGCCGATACGCTGAGAACAGACCATCTATGAGGGTGAGTTGCTTGGCCTCCGGATCCTCACACTTGCGACCACTGTCCCACCAGAGCTACCAGGCCCGAACGCCGGGTTGCGCGCCTCAAATACCGCGTCCACAACTGACGTGTGGGTGCCGCAGGTGCAACTCTGTTTGGATCTCATGGATGCCGTACGCCGGGTTGTACGCCGGACCCCCCCCGGCGCCCTGACGCCGCGGCCTTGTGCGGGGTAGCGCACCCGCGTGCCAGTGATCTCGTGGGAGGGAGGGTGGCACCGTTTAGTATCGAGACCCTCGTGAACATGCTGGCAGCACTCGGCGCGACCGTCAGGGTCGAGCTCGTATCCATCGTTCTCCGGCCAACGCGCTACCGACCGCCGACTCACTTCACCCATCGCGCTCCGGTAGACAGTGGAGTGATGCAGAATTCGGCACGGGCAGATGAACAAGTAGCACCGTCTGCTGTCCATCCGTGGTCCACGGTTACCGTTTTGACCATGGCCAGCCTCGTGTGCCTGTTCGTAATTCGCCATACGGCGCTGCGGCTCAATCTGAGTTCGAGTATTCCCCCAGGGTGGTACATCGCCCGAAGTACCAGGCCCGAAGGGTCCGTGCGCCGGGGGACACTTGTCGCAGTC
>JANWJD010000102.1 GCA_025449555.1 Chloroflexota bacterium
ACTGCCTATACCTGGTCGCGCACGCTCGGGGCGGCAGCCGTAGGAGCCATGGCACAACGGCTACGAGCGGACAGAGCGCTGGACCGTGCATCGGCCCGCCTGCGTACTTCCGGCCCGGTTCGCATCGCGCTCGTACGGCTCGTGCCCGGGCTGCGAGTGTATACCGCGATCGTGTCAGGAGCGGCTGGAGTGGAGCTGCGGATCTTTCTCCTGGGCGCCATCCCCGCGGTCGTCCTCTGGATCTTTGTCTTTACGATCATCGGCGTTCTGGTGGGCGTTCCGGCCCTCGCGTCTCTCAGTCATGTGCAACACCTGGCGGTGACGGCTGCCGTGCTGGTCGCGGTTGGAGCCGTGACTTTTTTGGGGATCCGCCGCATGCCGAAGGGAGAAGCCGGTGCTCCCGCGCTCCTCTGGGCGCCGGCTCGTTGGGTGCTTGTCCTGTCGATTGCAGTCGATTTTGCAATTACCAGTAGCATTGTTTCGGGAGCTACGGAGTTGCTGGGTGAAGGCCTGGGACTGGGTAGCCCGGATGGCGTCATCGACCTCGCGTTTATCACCGCCGCGATTGTATTGCTCTATGTTGCCGTGGCACGACGATTCGTGGGAGCAACGGCCGGCGAGCGACTTTTAGGAATACGCTACAGCTCACACTGATGACCAGCATTCTCGTAGGAAGTGATTCGGTCTCGGCACTGCCACGGGCCAGAGCAGGTGTGAGATTGTTGACCCGATCAGCCTACACGCCGGCCACAATTGTGTTTCTGGTGTACGGTGTGTGGTTACTCGCGATGCTGAGTTCGGGGCACGACGCCCGAGACTTTCTTCACATGGGCCGCCGCTATGTCTTCGCACCACATGCGGTCCTATTGATCAAGCCGGATCCGACGTATCACTATGCGAGGAAGAGCGATGGCTATGACGGCCAGTTCGCGTTCTATATCGCGCTGGCTCCGGTCGACGCTCGGCTTCATCTCGATCGAGTGAACTACCGGTACACGCGCATTGTCTATCCCATGACAGCGCGCCTTCTCTCGTTGGGCCGGGCGGATCTCCTTCCCTACGTGCTCATCGCGATCAATTGGTTCGCGATTGCGGCGGGCACACTCCTGATTGGGCTGTGGTTGAAGCGCCGCGATATCTCACCGTGGTTCTCGCTGGCGTACGGATTCTCGCCCGGGCTCTTTGTCTGTCTACAACGTGACCTGGAGGAACCCCTGGCCTACGCGCTGGTCGCGCTGGCGCTGCTCGTGTATTTTCCGATGCCGGCGTATGGTTCAAACCCGGATGCGACCGGAGCGGTGCAGGACGACCGGGCGGTCGACGTACCCGAGAGTGAGGGCGGAACGGCACGCCGTCCGTTCCCTACGACGCGTTTGCTGCCCCGCTGGCGTAGGGGTCGCCCGGCGTGGCGACCCGCCCTGGCCCTGCGGAACGCAACGGGCGGGACGGGGGAGCAGCGGCGAATCCTATGGTCGGGCGTCATCTTCGCCTTTGCCGTCCTTACCCGCGAATCTATGGCGATCTTCCCGCTCGTTCTGGCTCTGACATCGTTCTTTACGTCAGGTTCTCCTGCGGGGACCGTCTCGCGCCGGCAACGACTGCGCACCGGCGCGTTCTTGCTCGTACCGGCACTCCTGCCCTTCCTGCTCTACAAGGCGTTTCTGCTGTATTGGCTCAGCCCGAACACCGAGGCGCTCCCAGTCGCGCTGCTTCCTCGCCTGGTGCCGTTCAGTGGGCTCATCTCGTACTATCCCTGGCGCAATCACCAGGTTGAGGTCATTATCGGCGTGGTGGCGCCATCCCTCATCTGTGCAGGGCTGAGCGGATGGGCAGTGTGGAAACGGCGTGCAAGCCCCGCAGTCTGGTTATTACTCTCGAACGTTCTCGTATTCGTCGTGATGCTCAACAAGCTGTCATATGAGAACTTCTACGCGGCCGGTCGTATCGCCACGGGCGTCATGCTGGCCGCCTTACTGTGCATTCCCACCTTCGATCAGCTCACCGGCCGCAACCGACTGTGGCTCTCACTCAGTGCACTGCTCTGGCTCTTGCCCTGGCCGATACTCGTGTCGTTCGTGGAGGAGGTGCCGCTCACACGCGCACTGCTGCTCGAATTGGCGATTGCACTGGCCCTGTGGGTCCTGGCAGAGGGCGGTGTGCGCGCGACGAAAGCGTTGGCATTGCGGTGGAAAGGTGCGCCATGAGCGCGATCAGGCCACGCGATCCAGTGTGCAGGTCGGCGACCGCGCGGCATGACCTCCCACGAGATGGATGCTATCCAACGAGTACACGTCGATGAATCGCCCCCGCTGGGCGCCAGGCGTATAGCCGTTCTCCGAGGCAATGACGTTTTCGCCCCACACCAGCGGCCCGGCCGCGAGATACTGTTTGAGCGGTCGTGCGTGCTGAATGAGATAGCGGGCGATCGTCGAGCTACGGCGGTCAAGAATCACGTACTCATAGCCCACTCGATCCGCCGCCGCCAGTGACGAGAGCGTCCCGGGAAGCTGCGGTGTATCGCAGGTCTGACCGGAATCGCGCAAATAGAATCGCATCACTTCGTTGACGATGAGCGCGTTCCCGGTTCCCCGGTCTCGCACGTAGAGTGCAGCTTCGGCAAATCCCGAGCGCACAGCCGTGAGGCGCCACGCGTGCACGCCGTCGTAGGCGGCGAGGATGAAGGCAAGTGTCAGCAATCCGATAGCCGCTACACGGCGCCGTGCAAGCGCACGGATCGCGGCAACAAGCACCGCGGCGACGACGATGGACGAGAAGGGGATAGTCAAGTCGAGGTTGCGTGGCACGAAAACCGGCGCAAACGAGTAGAGCACGTATGGCACCACGACCAGCGTGGCCGGGATGAGTCCATTGGTTGCACGCCGTAGGGCCGCCATGCCAAGACCCGCGCCCAGCAGCAGCAGCATCGGCCAACCCTGGCGGATGCGATACCACTCGAGGTACAGCTGAGGATTGAAGCGGACGGCCGATTGGCGCCCGCCATGAATCTGGTAGAGCACTTCCGAAAGGTACGAAGTGGGGCGATGGGTTATCTCGCTACGGAACAGGATGACACCATGTCCGCGTGCCACCAGGTCGACGAGTTCCCAGAGCGCGGGACACACTGCTATACCAGCGAGCCAGAGCGCGAGAGCGTGGCCGGCCGATCCCCAGCCGTGGCGCCGGCAGGTGAGCGCGAGATCCAGGCCGACCAGGACGGCGATGTACACGACGAGGCGGTAATTCGTGGTGAACCCGAGTCCGATCAGGAACGCGGCAAGCAGTCGGGTTCGCATGGCTGCCGACACGGACGGGACCACGAGCTGGCCACGCGGCCCGATGGTACGGCTCCATACCAGTACGCCGCCCATAAAGAAGAGGTTAGCGTCGCTCTCAGAGAGGGCCGAACGCGCGTAGAGGATATCGTAGCCGGATACTGCCAGCAGCAGGGCGGCGAGCAGCGCAACGGGAACTCCAAATAGACGCCGAGCGAGCAGAAACAGGAGGCCGACCTGCACCACACTGGCAGCCGCATCGAGCATGAGAGGAGCGTAGTCGTGCACTCCCCATAGGGCATACGAGAGGGCGATAAGAAGTGCATGCGTGGGTTTGGCGGTGCCGATAGTTTTACCGGTAAGAGCCATAGCATGGGAACCGGTCAGCGATTCGAGCCTGACATACAGGTTCAAACCTTCGAGCGTGAACTTGCCCTCATCCCAAAAGATCAAACCGCGCTTGGTCAATGCGTCGAACCGTAACAGTACTGCGACGATCAGTATGGGGGGCAAGAGGCAGAGTTCGAGCGGGATGTGTGCCAGACGGGTCAGAACTCCGGTGGGCGCGTTAGAGCGCTCCAGGGAGAGAGACCCTGACGGAACCACGACCACCTCCTAGACATGGGCAAGTGATGTCACTCGTTTCATATGAAACATACATCTCAGACGTACTACGTGGAAACAAGAAGGGATGCGACCCCTCGGCGACGGAGCGCCTAGCTACGGAATCCACGGGCAGTACCCCGCTGCATGCCACCGGCGAGAATGGCTTGACAATTGCGGGCATACGTAGGGATCGCCCGGCGTGGCGATCCGCCTCGGCACCTCGGGGCGGCACAGCACACCGGCTGTGCCCTACGAAGATCGCGGCAGTGGTGGTGATGAAGAACAAGCTGGTGCGACAGAGCGCCGGGCTACCTGATTCATGCACAGGTCATGGATAGGTCGAGGTGTTTTCGAAGGAGGGGTGTCTATCAGAGCGAGCCATGGTCGCGGCCAGTCCACTCAGGATCCAGAGCACGGCAAACATGGCCTGTTTGGTGAGAAAGTAGTCCACGAGCTCGTGCCCGATCAGCGCGGCGGCCATTCCGATGGCTGCCAACTGCCAGGCGCTGGTTATATTTCCCCGCAGCACGCCGCGGAGGAACGGCCACCAGAGTGCCAGCAGGAAGGCAACAAATAACCCGCCGCCGATGATCCCCCAGTCCGCCAGAAGCTCGAGCGCCAGATTGTGCGCGTGGGGCGGAGGGTTAGCGGCTTGACCAGGGGGAGCGAACGTCAGATAGTTCATCCGGACTCCCTGCGATCCCATACCGAACAACGGGCGTTGCTCGATCATCTTGAAGGCGGCGGTCCAGATTTGCCGGCGGTCGAGTGCCGGGGCCGTGGGCAGAGAGGCTATATCGGGCGGGGGCGCATGCTGGATTGGCCCCGACGACGCTGCCTTCCCGCTCGGCTCGATCACTGTTACCGGCACCATCTGGTAGTTCCCGGTCTTGGGAGCGAACCAGGTCGTACCCTTCCAGATCATGTCCCAACTGAACAGGTATCGCCCGGGCGCGGCGGGCGCCGTTACCCGGGCGCGTACTATACGCCGAGTACCAGGCGGGACATCAGCGGAGAGCCATGTGATGGGATTTGTAAACCGTTCAACCTTGCTCGATGGATACAGCCAGTGATAGCCGAGGCCGTAGGTGTGAGGACTCGACCCGTTCCACGACAGCGGACTCTGATTCTGGACCGTCACGGGAATGAGGCGCGTCCTCCCGGCGATCAACGTGGTGGGAACGGCGCCGGTATAAGCGGCCTGATACCACACCCGGTCGTTCTGAGTGGAGAATCGGAGTAGTTCGGTCGACGAGGAGGAAACGACGAAGAAGCCACACACCACCGTGACGTTCGCCACTGCGATGGCTAATCCCCGCCACGGAAGGGCGGTGCGCGCGCGCCAACGAGCCCGTCCGGCTGCAGCCATGGCGAGCGCGGCGGCGAGCAAGCCGAGGAGCGCCCCCCGGCTGTACGTGAGGATCACGGCTACCAGCAGGAGGTCGACGACGAGCAGCCAGGCGGCGAGCTGGAGCCGCCGCCATGATACCCGGCTGAAGGCGATCATAAGACCCGCCACGGCGCAGGGCAGGGCGAGTTCGAAGTACATGGCCGCGACATTGGCACTGCTGAAGGTAGAGCTGAGCCGCAGCCAGGGCCCCATGGTCGATGGGCCGAACTTGAAGGACAACAGATGCTGATCGAAGCTCGCTCCAACCGCGACCTCAACCAGACCGATGGCACTCGCCACGATTGCGCCGGCAACGAAAGACGTTCCCAGGCGGAATATTCTGGTTTCGGTGTTCTCCAGCAACCACAGCGGCAGCGCCAGCCAGAGCAGCATCCCGATCAGGACAGCCAAAAACCACGATCCACTTTGCGTTGAGGCGTGAGCCATGAAGGTGGAGATGGCGCAACTCAGCAGGAATGCGACACCCAGGGCGAGCGGTACTCGTCGGTGAGAGAAATAGAGCACGGCGCCGGCCGAACCACCGACGGCTTCCGCCGCGGTTGTCAGGATGGAGAGCAGCGCGAGAGCCGAGACGATAAGCAGCGCAACGGTGAGATTGGTGATGATCAGATGACTGGTCCACAGCAGTGGGCGGCGCTCCAGGTCGAAGGGGAGCAGGAAGGCCAGCAGCAGCAAAGCCCGGTAGCCGAGCGTGTGAACGCCCGTCCGCGTGGCGAAGAGACTGTCACGGGCGGGCAGGCGTGGGGGCCCGCCCCTACGAAACCGCTGTATGGGCGAACTCTCCCCTCCACTGCGCCGCGGGGGAGGGGTTGGGGGAGGGGGTGAAGTGATCACGGAATGACCTCGCACTATGGCCAGATACTAGACTACGGCAAGACGATACAGGAAGAGTGGCACGTGCGGACACCGTTGCACGCTCTCTGGCGCCAGTGGCTCATCTGGCGGTTCCGCCTCTTTCAGCAGCACCGGCACCGCCGTTTGACGCTGGAGCATGTTGGGGAGATACCGATTCTGGTGCTGCCTGACGTCTTCAATCCCACGCTCTTTCATACGAGCGAGGCACTCATCGCGCAGCTTGAAGGGATCGAGCTACGACCGGGTATGACGATCCTGGACATGGGGACGGGCTCGGGAGTCGCGGCGATCGCGGTGGCGCGTCGCGGCGCCCGAGTGGTAGGGGTAGATATCTCCAGCGAGGCGGTGCGGTGCGCGCGGATCAACGTGCTCCTCAATCGAGTCGACGATCGGGTCGAAATCCGGGGTGGCGATCTCTTCGAGCCGGTTCAGGGTGAGCGTTTCGACCTGGTGCTGTTCAATCCACCGTTCTATGCCGGTCAAGCGCGCGAGTTGTGGGAGCACGCCTGGCGCTCCGACGATGCGCTGGATCGCTTTGCGCACGCCCTGCCTGATCACCTTACTCCGACCGGCCGCGCCATCCTCATCGTGTCCTCCACCACCGTCGGCGTCGACGAGGCGCTCACTCGCCATCATCTTCGTTCACGGCTGCTATGGAAGCGCGATATGATGAACGAACGTCTCATGGTGCTCGAGTGGACGATCCCGTCGAGCAGCAAGGCAGAGATATCATGACCGACCGACCGAGACCGCGCGTCGTCCTGTTTAATCCGCCGAACGCGGCGAAACCCAAGACGGTACTTCCGCTGTCGTTGATGTCGCTGGGTGCCGTCCTGGATGATGTGGCGGATTGGGTCCTGGTCGATGGGAACCTGGAGCGCGATTCACTGGCCGCTGTCGATCGAGCAGTGCAAGAAACGCACGCGGACGTGCTCGGAGTGACGGTCATGCCGGGGCCGCAGTTGAAGGGAGCGATTCCTATCACCCGAACTCTGAAGGAACGCTTCCCGAAGCTCGAGGTGGTGTGGGGAGGGTACTTCCCCACTCAACACTGGGATGTGGCACTCCGCAGCGACTACGTCGACTTCGTGGTTCGAGGTCACGGGGAATTGGTTTTCAAAGAGTTCCTGCAGCGCCGGGCGACCGGCCAGGACGTGCTCGACCTCCCTGGTCTGGCCTACAAGCACCCGGCGACGGGCGAGCCTGCGAGCAACCAGATGGCGCCCATTCCACGGCCCGACGATCTCCCCGATCTCCCGTACGAGCGGATCGATCTGCTGCGCTACGTGCGGCCGACCGTGTTGGGAAAGCGGACGCTCTCGCACCACTCCAGTTACGGCTGTCCTTTCTTCTGCAACTTCTGCGCGGTCGTCAACATGGTGAGCGGTCGCTGGCTGGCACAATCCGCCGAGCGTACCGCGGCCGTCACCGAGTTCTACGTGCAGGCCGCGGGCATCGACTCGATGGAGTTCTTCGACAATAACTTCTTCGTCCACCAGGCGCGGACGCGCGACTACGCCGAGCGCATCGCTCACCTCGAGATCAGCTGGTGGGGCGAGGGACGAATCGATACGTTGCTGAAGTATGACGAGCGCACCTGGCAATGCATGGCGGACGCCGGGCTCAAGATGATCTTCATGGGAGCGGAGTCGGGTTCGAACGAGACCTTGCGGCGCATGGATAAAGGCGGCAAGATGTCAACCGAGAAGACGCTTGCCAGTGCCGAATTGATGCGGCGCTACGACATCATCCCGGAGTTCTCGTTTGTGATGGGTAACCCGCCGGAACCGGAAGCCGATGTG
>JANWJD010000103.1 GCA_025449555.1 Chloroflexota bacterium
CCCGTCATCCTGCCACCGGCACCGCCTGAGAGGTCCTGGCCGTCGCCGACCCTACGTGGGCTGCGTACGAAGGCGCGCTTCGATCCGCGTGCGAATCTCCGCGAGATCGCGCTTGCTGGCTACGAAGGCGTCATTGCTCAACAGGCTTCGACGTTTCAAGCGGGCAAGCATACGATCGACACGATCCACTGCTTCGAGCGTTTCGTGGACCTCGCCAAACGTGTAATAGTGGTCGAGATCGACGGGTACGACCTTACTCAATTGGGGTCTCCCTTCTGGGTGGAGCAGGAGAGTAAGCTGACCTGCTACTACTGCTTCCGCAATAGTCATGCCAGAAGGGAATTCAACTAGGGAACGAGTACGGCTTCCTCGTTGGACTCTAGTATCGACTTCCGACCGTCGCCGAGCTCGAGCACCAGGAAAGTGCGGAGGCCCTGGCTCTTACCCTTCAGCCGAAGCGGTTCCGTTTCCTCCACGACCACGTCATTGCGGACCACTTCCCATACGGCCTCCGAGATCATCACCTCACTCCCGCCCGCTGCGCTGCACAGGCGCGCACCGGTGTTGACCGTGTCGCCGATGACATCGTACTGCTTGCGGAACGGACTTCCCATCTGACCCACGATGGCGTCGCCGCTGTTGATACCGATCCCGTAGTTGATAGCAGGGAGTCCCTTGGCACGCAAGCGGGCGTTGATCTCGTCTCTATGTGCCACCATGTCGAGTCCGCAGCGTACCGTGCGCAGATGGTGGTCGTTATGATGGTGGGGGGCATTCCAGATGGCGACGATCTCATCTCCGACGTATTTGTTGATCGTGCCGTCAAACTTGAGGACCGAGGCAGTAAGGACCTCGAGATAGATATCGAGGGCTTCGACCACATCCTCAGCTTCCATCCGCTCGGACATGTGGGTGAAACCTCGAATGTCCACGAAAAGGATGCTGATCTCTCGCCGCGTCCCGGCAAGCGCAGCGACCTCATCCGGCGAGTTGACCAGGATATCCACGATCTCCGGTTTGACATACTGTCCAAAGATCCGCGCCGTGCGCCGTTTTTGGCGCTCTTCGGTCGAAAACCGGAGAGCCATGACGGCCGCAAACGTCACCACGATGGCGATTTCCGGCGTGATGATATGCATCCATACACGGAAAGCATCGAGCAGGACGAAGCTCAGGCCGACGAAGCCGAGTGCCACGCCGAGGGTCGCGCCTGCACTCCGTAAGATCCCGAATCGAGATGCAACCAGGGCCGTGAGCAGCCCGAGGATGAGCGCAATCAAACTGTTGGCGGTGTCACCGACCGGCACGATTGGGTCTCGGTTCAGGATGGTGTTCAAGGCGTTTGCCTGGACGAAGCCACCATACATAGGACCGAACGGCGTGGTAAGAACGTCTTTGGTGACCAGGGCAGCCGGAATAATGAGGACGATCTTATTCTTAAAGATGGCAGGTGCATCCTGCCCCTTCGCCACCGATTCCAGCTGATACACGTGGAACGATTGGCGGCTGGCGTCCCCAGGGTTCTGTGGCCCCACGTAATTGATCAGCATGTTGGTGGGGAGGCCACGCGCCACTGCCAGCGGAGATTGATGAAGCGCGATGCTCGCCACACTCAATGGCAGGTTAGGATACTGCCGGCTTCCCAACGAGCCGCCCCCCGGACCCTGCTGCAACAGCAGCGACGATCGAACCTCACCGTCCGGGTCGACCGGCACATTGGTTACTCCAATCGCAGCGGCGTGTCGCCCTAGCAGATCGATCGGAGGGGTGTACGTGGCTTCGCTGACCAGGAAGTTACTCGCATCAGCCCCACCCAGTTCTCCGCCGAGGACGACGTTACCGGCGTTCTTGATTGCCTGGGCGAGTACTGCATCATCCTGCGGGCCGTAACCGGATGGAGACGTATACCAGAAGTCCAGGCCAATCGCCTTGGCTCCGGCGCCATGCAGGAAGTTGATGGCCTGACCGATCCATTTTCGAGCGACGGGATACCGCCCTCCAGACAAGTCCGCAATGCTCGGCGCGTCGACGCCGACCAGCGCCACATTTTGCGGTATCGCACGCGCGCCACGGAGCGACAGTTGGTAGTCGAACGCGCTTAGTTCGGTTCGATTGATAAAGGGCAGTCCCTGGAGTACCAGCACGATGAAGAGGGTCGCCACGATTCCACCGGTGAGTGCCCGATAGAGCGGGCGATAGGCGTGCAGGATCGAGCGCAACACTTTCACGCTCGGTCGCCACACAAGAGGGACTGGCAAAGGCGAACGACCATAAGAACTCTTCCTACTGTGTGGCGAACTCTGGATTTCCCCGCTTCGGAAGCATCAGAGAAAACGAGGTCGGGACCATGCTTCACGACGCAACTATGGGCACGTATTTACACCGGATCGCCTCCGGGCAAGTGGCATTATCTTAAGCCCTCTCATGGGCGCTGTCAACGGCAATGATGGCGCGAATCAGGGCTCGCTACTATATCCCGCCATCGTCGTAGAGCCTGGCGCCCTGCTGGATGAAGCTCGATGTGAGAGCGGCGACTAGTGCGAATGTGTCCGCAAGTTACGCAGATGTGCCCGCGGTGCTGATTGCTGTACGCGGGCCAGCAAACGATGCCATGCTCCTGGTCGAGCCTCGTTGCCTTGAAGCGCACTTTCGGCGTCTTGCTCACGTGCCTGCTGACGAACCAATTTCGCCTGCCGGATCGCTTCTCGCGCATTCCTTCGTTCATCACCGTTGATATGAGTGATCTCGCTGTTGTGGTACCCGTAAGGTGTCATGGTCGTCTCCCATGCCGTTCAAAACGCGTCCAACTGTGTGTATCTCCAGTGAACCGCGTGCCGGCAATTCGTGCAGTGACCTGCTTAACACCATACAGATTGGTACGGGCCCGATCCCGTCAGCCGGATGGCAAAGCCCATGTAGGTCGGAGCTCTCTCCCCGACCGCACCCGCACTCGACGAAATTGGGGGAAATGTGAACGGTTTCACAGCTTGAATATGTCGGCCATCGTATAGTCCCGTTGAGCCCTGGGTAATTTGATTCCCTGATGTTGGAGACCGGTATGGATCGGACATATACCAATACCGAAGATTCATGCTGTGTGGGGAGCTGCAGCGCCTGGGCAACGTGAGGGGAGGATCGGGTGAGTGCAGCATATCCCGACGACTACTTTGTCTTCGGTGATGTGTACGAAACACTGGATGCCTGCCAGCAGATCGACCTCCTCCTGAGCCGGCTCCGCCGTCAGAGCCTGCTGGACGATCAGAACTGGATCGCGTCCAGGGCCCATATCGCGGAAGTGCGCAAATCCCTGGAGTCCATGCTCACGAACCGGGACTAAGCCGGGGAGAATGCCTGCGCCGCTCGCTCCCGTCGGCGCGTGTGGGCACTTGCGACCGGTGATGCCGCTCGCAAGTACCGGGTCAGCTTCGCCTGACTAACGCGCTATTGCAGGAAATCCTCGGTGACATAGGTGCCACCGTTGGCCCGATAGATCCCGATCCCAACCTGGTTGAAGTCCGATGCCACCAGGTTACAGGCGGAATTCCCGGTACCCGCGCATGTAGCGGTGTCATGCGGCTGCTGAATCATGTCCTGCTGTACCGTCTGCAGGTCGGTCAATTCGTTGCCCGTCGCTTCGAATCCGATGTTTTCACCAGGGGCCAGGCTGTGGACGCAAATGTCGTTGGGGAACGAGGCAGCATCATATCCCTGGTGTGTGTTCCAGATTGCGCCCGTAGCGCCCATTGCCTGTGAGTGCCCCACCGCGCCGACACAGGTAGGCGTGCCACGGGTTTGCGTCAAGCTCAGGGTCACCGGTCCAACGTTATTGGCGGCGCGCGTGGCATTGATCAGATCAAGCAGTGCCTGAATGCAGCCGTCCTGGCTCTCAGCGCATGAGTTCGAGGTCAAGCTAGGGATCGGTAGCGTAATCGGGGCCCCAAACGCGACCGCCTCAAACTCCGCTACGTCAATTGAGTCCGTGCCGCCGTAGTTATCAACCGCCACCAGCTCGATGTATCGCGCCGATACTGGTTGTGGAAACACGAAGCGCTGCAGGGCGTGCGACTGCTTGACCGTGCCTGAGAAGACCGTGTTGAAGTTGGCGTCATCCGTTCCCGTGGTCGAGACCCGGATCTGGAAGTCCTTGAGATCGTTGGCGGTAGAGTGACCGTGCGTTGCACCCGGGTTAATCACAACTGCACCGATGGAATACGGCGTGTTCTTCCCAAAGCCGATTTTGACCCACTGGTTGGTGACCTGGCCGGCGGCACTGGACCAGCCGGAGTTCGTGTTGCCGTCGATCAGATTCCCTGCCGCGAACTGTGGATCGGTGGACTGGGTGGAATAATCGGACACGCGGCCGCCGTTGGCGTCCAGCGCCACGTTCTTCTCGGCTGGGCTGGTCGGCGGAATGGAGTTGGACCAGTTCGTCACCTTCGCCGCGTCCACGGTCACCGGCGGCGTTGGTTTCTTCTGCCCGGTGACTGACGATTGCTGATTCGTCTTGACCACTACGCTGCCGTGCTTGCTCGACACGCGCAGAGCCCCTTCGATCACCGTAAATGTAGCTTTGTGGTTCTTTACTTTGACATCGAGAATCGTGCCCGTGGCAGCGCCCAGAGCCGAGGCCGTCTGCACCTGATGGTTGGTTCCGGGTTTCAGCACCTCTTGAATCTCGCCATTCCTCAACTGGGTCACGGTTGGTGAAAACAGAATTGCATCGGTGTGCTGATTCAGATGGATCAACGTCCCATCGTGAAAAGCGATGGAGGCCTTTTGCGCTGTTCCCGTGCGGACGCCGTAAAGGTTAAACAGCGGCAACTTCACTTTGCCGGGTCGTGACTTGTGTTTCGGGGGCGTCACGGTGAGGCCGTGCAAGATATATCGAACAACGCCTATCTGGTTGTGTTGCCAATTGGACTTGTGGGGCGTGGCCGCCAACGCGGTGAGACTACTCGAACTCATGAGTGTGCCCAGGATCAGCGTCGCGCCCACAAGCACCGACCACCCACTGCTACCAAATTGTCGTCTCACCGTCTCTCCTTCTCGTCTGGCCCCTGACGCGTCTCGTCTCCAGACCTAACTAACTCCCAATGGGATGAGGCAATCAGGGATTACTGCGTCAGACCGAACAAAGGCCTCTCCCCGCGGATACCACCAAGATGGAGTCCGAGTCGCGCGCGAATGCATCGCGCGCTTCGTCATCCTGAGGGCAACTATACCAGTTTGACCGTGAGTGTCAATATGTCCTGTTTCACAATTTTGCCCGTTCTAGTACGGAATGTGCTGAGTGGGGCCGGATAGGGCATCGGATGGCTCGATCTGGGCGAAATTCCGCGACCCTTCCCCTCAATTCAGGCTCGGAAGATCGCATGCAGACCGCGGCGTTACGGTCATCTCGGTCCCGCGAAGACGCAAACCAACGACACCCCCACATTCCTGACATGCACGCGAATGGAACACTTCTTGCAATTTGGCTCGTTGGTGTCTATCGGCCGTTCGAGGCATATCACATCCGA
>JANWJD010000104.1 GCA_025449555.1 Chloroflexota bacterium
ATTTATGTGGTGGTGTTGGTGTGGGGACCCATCGGTCTCTGGAAGTTAAACGGGTGGTCACGCTCCACGTTCAAATTATCGCTCGCGGGAGGCGTTCCCGGTGGCCCGATCAGCAAGAGCGACGCGGAACATGAAAGGCAATACGGATCGCTACCCTGAGCAGATAAATCACAATGAATCGACGGAACGAGAACTCTGTCAAATACCCTCGATAACGTCTGGGCCCGCCCGGCGCGTCTGATACCCGGCGGTGAGAAGCCGGAACGTGCGGCGGGATCTTCAGCTCACGTACAGGTCGACCGATGAACGAACGACTATCACCGGGGAAACCCGAGGCCACCAGGAGCACCGTGGAATGGAAGGCATGACGAGCCGCCACTGGCTAGGTGAGCAGGAGTCACTGGACGATCGATTGTCCGTGCTGGCTCTGTTCGTCTCGGTAGTGTTCTCGATCCTGCTGGAACGTAGGCTCCTTTCTACGAGTGAAACGGGGTGGGCCGCAACTTTTCTCACCCTCATCATGTTCGGAATCGTGATCGCAGTCATCGCAAACCGTCAAGTGGCAGCGATCGTACCGTTTCAGCACCGTGCGACGAGTCCGGATTCCTGGTCCATGCGAACTATTGTGACGGCAGGAGTCGCCATACTGTGTGCCCTGGCCAGCGGCACGCTCGTCTCCCACAATGAATGGGCGGCGCAATGGTTTTGGCTCGCGGGCATGGCTATTCCACTCCTTGTGGTCATTGCCCCAAAACTATGGGCACTTCGGACGTTCAAGTTCGATTCACCGTCGTTTGATCGAGCGGGCGCGGGCGCTGTCGTTGGCCTCTTTGTTGCTTCGCTGGCCTTGCGAGTGCCACGTTTGACCTCCACCATTCCATTTGTTCATGGCGACGAGGCGACGTGCGGTCTCATTGGACGACTCTTTGACCAGGGTAAGATTTCGCTCCTACATCTACCGATGTGGGGCTTGCCAACGCTGGGTTTCGCCACGAGTGGCCTGGGACTACGGCTCTTTGGAGATAACATAGTCGGCTTGCGACTCACGAACTGCATCATCGGTTCACTTGGAGTCGTCTTGACCTATCTCCTGGGAAAAGAGTGGTTCGGCCGACGCACGGGAGTGCTGGCAGCGGTACTGCTTGGTGTAAGTTTCCTGCAATCCGATCTCAGTAGGGACGGCATCCACTATATCCAGGGACCGACGCTCATCACATTGAATCTCCTCCTCGTGACCCTTTGGCTGACACGCGGTTCAACCATATGGGCGCTGGTGGCAGGTCTCTCCCTTCCGCTTGCTCTGCAGGTTTACTTCTCGGCGCGCGTCGCGATTGTGCCATTGGCGGTAATCGCCGGCTACCTGCTCGTGAACAATCGACGTTTTCTGGCCGATCGCTGGCGGGAAGTGCTGTGGTTCGCGCTCGGACTCTTTGTCGCACTGATTCCGATCGTAGCCCTCTTTGGAACCGATCCCACCTCGTTTAACGGGCACCAGGCCGCGGTCAGCATCCTCGATCGCTCCATCGACATGCGAAACCACCTAACGTCTGAGTACGGTACCGCTTCGCTCCCAACAGTCATTCGAGACCAAATCTGGCGCACAATAACAACATTCAACGTGCGCGGAGACTCCAGCGAGCAGATCGGTTGGTCTGGTCCCATGTTCGACTGGCTGACCGCTGCATTTGTTATTCCCGCTCTATTGCTCGCGATGCTGCGATGGAAACGCTGGCAGTACGGAGTTTGCCTGGCGTGGTTCTGGGCAGTAGTAGGAGCGGTCGTGCTCACGGCTGATCCACCGTGGTGGCCTCGACTGTCGGCGCTGTTGCCTGCAGTCATCTTGCTGGTCGCTGCACTCGTGAACGCTATCTGGGTCAGTCTCGAACGTGCTTTTGGCACACGCATGCCGGCCGTAGCGCTGACTGCCGTTCTCTTGGGCGTCATTACGTTTCTCAACCTTCAGACAGAATTCAACGACTATCCGTCGGCAGTACAACAGCACGGAACGATGGGACCGACGTTGGTAGGTAACTTTCTCGCTAGCCATGCGCAGGCACGCCATACGGCATTTATCTCGGATGGCTCTTTTTCACTGCTCTATGAACCCATTCGCTTCCTGGCGCCACAGGCAGACGGTTGCACGATCCTGCCGAATCAACCCTGGTCGACGTGCCCAACGATCGCCGAGACGCAAGTGTTCATACTCTTGCCGGGGGCCGTTGGCAATCTCAGCAGATTGCAGCGTACGTATCCCCATGGAAAAGTAGTCTCGATCGGTACCACGGAGTCTGGAGCAGCCCGCTACCTGGCCTTTTTTCCACGCGCTTAAATTCCGATGAGGGCACGGGTTCGCATGGCCGCGATGGCGGAACTCATGGTCGGAAGTCGTTTGGTGGAACCGCCACCGGAAGTGAGGCGCCACTCCCCGGTGGAATCCATGAGAGGTAGATGCGGAAGCCGCCTGTAACCGCCCGGAGCCGTGCACCAAAACGATGCCAGCCGCGGCGCAGGACGACCGACGACGACTTGGTGACGAAGTGATTTGATCTGACAATCGTCGTCCCGTCTATGGCAATCGAAGAATCGTCGATCGATAGGAGGTCGAACGTATACTTACCGGTCCTCGGAATGTGAATCTGTCCCCTCCAGCGGGCGGACCATGGGGGCCCGAGCCCATCCAGGTACTGGTAGTAGTAACTGAGTGTCGGTTCCAACCGGGCAAGTGCCGCCGTACCGTGCCAATTTGCATTGGCAAAATACGAGGCCACCAGCCCATGTGCGATGAGGTGGGAGGCGAAGAAACCTGCTCCCCCCGCACCACCCCAGGTCCAGCGAAGGGTGCTGGAGCCAGGTTGTTGCTTCGGCGCGATCCGCACTGTGACAACGTGGTTTCCGGCTGCCCACGTTTGTCTGCACGTCGCCACGCCGCTACCGCTGCACCGTGCATGCCCATCTATGGCAACTGTAATTATCCCTGGCGCTGTGAAGTTGAGTGCCGCATTTTGAAATTGGTTGACATGAAACCCGCCGGTCCAAATTTCGTCCCCGGGTATGCCGGAAGTGTGGAACCGGCCATGCTCGTCGACGACGCGTTGGTGGACCGAGCGATTCGTCGATGAAGACAGCACCATGCCCGATATCAGTGTGAGATCAGCCGTGGACAGTCGGTTTTCGACCACCAGGGGATCTGGACCCCGACTTGGCCCCTCAAGAGCAAGCACTTGCGCATGTGGATAGTAATCATGGATCAGGCTGCGGTACGTGTCGTCGAGTCGTGAGGTGAAAATGACGGATGGAGTTCGCGTCACCAGAGGAAGACTTTCAGCCGGCAAGAACGCTCTAGCCGAGGACCCAGCGGGAGCGAGGTACATCATACTTGGCGTCCCCAACAGATCAGGAGATATGTACACCGGCTCGCTGGGTGGAAGCTTGGCCAGCTCGCGACCGGTGAAGGTCGAGTCGGTGCTGTAGGCCTCCCACACCGTCTCATTGTTGGCTTGCGCATCAAAATACGCTCCCACGTTCGTGACGGCTATAAGCGCACTGATCAAGATCGCGAGGGCCGGCACGGCCAGTTTTGTCCATGTTGACACCATGCGTGCGTTCATGGTGCGACGAATGACAGACATACAGCCGTAAATTGCGATGCAAATAAGTACTGCCACGGGAACCTGTGCACCGACCGCCCGTGCGCTTTGTGGCGCCTCAAAGTCAAGTGAGAGTAAGCCGGGAAGCATCATTGCAAAGAACCAGAGAAGGATGCCCAAATAGAGGAACCTGCGACTGTGCGCGATGGCCCATGCCAGCCCCAGGACGAAAAGAAGGGCGCTGAACTGGTCGAGTTGAGGTTGTCCAGGTATGTTGTGACGACCGTTTCCGTCGCCGTGCACGTTGAACATAAGGAAATGGGCACGGAGATTACTTTCCAGTGCCGCAAGCGGCGGGTTCACATTGGCGCTACTGAAGATCGAAACGTGTTGTGCCCGTCCGCTGTACGCTGACGGATTTTGGATGCCGGCCTCCAGGAGCGGCCCGTAAGCAAGAGCGAAGCCGAGTAGCAACACTCCCGCCAGTGCGGGCTGGATGCGAGGACGAGCGATCAGTACATAGACAATCGTCACCAGAACCATCCCTGTCACCGCAATCGACGGCAGGTAAATGTGCATGGTCAATCCCGTGAACACTCCAGCTACGGCGAACCACACAGGCCTGCCACTGGTCAGCGCCAGTGCCAGCGTGGCGGCAACCGCGAGTTCGAAACATACAAACACCATTTCGTTCATGCCTATGCGACTGAAGTCCAGATGCCAGCGCATAGTCCCGAGAATTACCATCGCGAGCAGTCCAAACTTCCGATTCCACACAGTCGACCCGAAGACGCCTATCAGAGCGACGCTCACGACGCCCGATACAGCAGACACCATACGTGTCGCCGTAGCGGTCGACCCGAACAGGAGCTGGGTGATCGCGTGAAAGTACATTTGTAGGGCAGGATCAGAGAATGGGGTGACAAACGGCCAGTTTGCCTGCCCGTTCAGGATTTGTTGAGCGAAAAGCGCGAAATTTGCCTCGTCATACCACACTCCAAAAGGCAAGTCTTCCAGCCGATACAGTGTTACGAGCGCAACGGCCACTATAATCGCGCCAAACAGAGGCCAGTAGATGGCATTGCGCACATCCGGTGTCGATCTGGTGAGTCTGGCTTGGCTGCGCGCTTGCGACGTGGAGAAGCACGCCACATACGAGACGAGGGTTGCTACCCAGAGGTAAAAGGCAAACTCACGCCAGTGATCGTTCCAGAACATCCAGAGGCAGTACACGAAGACGCCCAGCACAACCGCCAGAGCGGCCCAATGGTAAGAGAACAGCGTCGTTTTGGTTCGGCGTTCGGTCTCCGCGACAGCCAACGGGACGCGATCGGTAGCAGGCAACGCGTTTGACGGAATCATAACCGCGAACAGGATTCCTGCCACGATGTACGCGGCAAGTTGCCAGATTGTCACGATCTGCTGAGCCAGTTGGTATTGAGCCAGCCCCGCGATTGCCACTGCCGCGACTAAGAATATCGCCCGTCTGGGCTCGCGCCAGGGATTCGCGCTGCCTGGAACCTGGAGACCGAGCGGGCCCAACTTTTTCGAAAGGCGCGCCACTTCAGACCGGATCTACGACCTCCCTCAAATCTGAGATGCATCGCCCTCGTGAGCTCGGTCTAGCGACGCCATGATCCCTTAGTTGATTTTCCTGTCGTAAACGTCGGATGGTAACTACTTCGGGGCCACATGCGGAACTACCCCTACCACCGATTTCGTCGTCATGTTGACGAATATTCTCAGGCCGATAACCCTTTGAACCGTGGCTTTATACGGCGGTTTGCCCACGGTGATCCACGTGCCTGACACGGTGGCGGCACGGTACAACCCGACCGCGACAAGCTTGCCCCTTCCTGAGATCCACGCTGCCACTTTATTGATGCGATACGCTTTGCCCCTGAGCAAAGCCTTCACATAGACGTTACTCAGCGCTATGCGAACGGCATCTGGCGGAGTGGGCGACTTCGAGGGATTATGGGCACGGTTTCCGGACGGCACCGAGGTCGCCGTCGGAGGATTGAGATTCGGAAGACCGATGACGATTGGCGTTGCCCCCGGACGGGGAGGAAAGTCCTGATGAACCGCTCCCCGTGGCGACCGAGCGAGAGCACCGCATGCCCCAACAAAAAGCAGCACCACCACACTCGCGGTAATGACGATCAGTGACGAAGTGGTGCGCCGCATGCTCTCCTACCGGTGGCGAATTGGATCGCCGCTGCTCGCAGTATGGAGGTGATTCCAGTATTCGTCAAGAACTGATATAGGCCGACGGGGTCAAACCCTTCGCTTCAACCCAGAGCGAGAATTGTGCGAGCTTACTCCCTGCTGTCCGAATCCTGTACCTCTACCACGCAGCCCTCGTTGGGACGAAGACCTAGCCTTCGGAGGTCGACTTCACCGTCAGAATCCAGGTGCGTGCTGACCCGCACCGTTCCACGTCCGGATTCGGGAAGACTTACGGTCTTGGGTTCGGCTGAAAAGTTGAGAGCGACGACGAACCGGCGCCCATCAGCTTCACGCCGATATACATAGCAATCAGGCTCCTCAACCTCGATCGACTGGTACGTGCCCGAGTGGAGGGCCAGGGTGGAACGCCGTAGTTCCAGCAGGCGACGGACGAGATCGAGCGTGGAGGACGGGTCTTCCAATTCGGATTCCACGTTTATGGTTTTGAAGTCGTCCGCTATGGGTAGCCAGGGCGCGACATCGGTCGCCGAAAACCCGGCGTTGGCCGAAGCGCTCCACTGCATGGGAGTCCGCTCCGGATCCCGCCCGAGGCCCAGCCCCGGAACGTTTTTCTCGAACGGGTCCTGCACAAGCTCCGGCGGAATAATCACATCTTTCATACCGAGCTCTTCTCCGTAGTACATGGTGGGCGTACCTCGGAGCGTGAGCACCAACATCAGGGCAACGCGAGCCTGAGCGGCTCCGACGCGAGATGCCAATCGATGTGTGTCATGATTGCCGAGCACATAGTTCGGCCACGCACCAATCCGGACGACATCTTCGACCGCTTCGACGATAGCGCGGACCGCCGCTGCGCTCCAGACGACGTTGAGGAGGGCGAAGTTGAAAGGCATGTGCAGTTCATCGAGCTGCTTCCCGTAATAGGAAACCCAGATGGGCCAGTTGAATTCGTGAATTTCCCCAATGGAGACGCGCGGACGCTCATTGCCGTATTCGTCGAGTAACCGGCGAACTTCGCGGTAGACCCCGTGCACGTCGGGATGTCCGAAGTTGTGTATGTGTTGCTGACTCTCCCACGCGTGCGCAGGAATCTCCCGGGCTCCTAGCGCGGGATTGGGTGGGTTGTCGCGCAAAGCGGGGTCTTTCATGATGAAATGAGCCACGTCGATGCGGAAACCGTCAACCCCTCGATCCAGCCAGAATCGCAACACGTCAAACATAGCCGACTTCACCTCAGGATTGCGCCAGTTGAGATCCGGCTGCTCTTTGACGAACGTGTGCAGGTAGTACTGACCGGTGGCTTCGTCCCACTCCCAGGCATCACCACCAAAGATCGAGAGCCAGTTGTTGGGAGGAGTCCCATCCGGTTTTGGATCCCGCCAGATGTACCAGTCTCGTTTCGATGAATTCCGTGACGAACGCGATTCCTTGAACCACGGATGCTGGTCCGAGGTGTGGTTTGGCACAAAGTCGATGATCAGGCGCAGCCCTCGGTCATGGACGCCCGTGAGCAGAACATCGAAATCATGCAGTGTGCCAAACACGGGGTCGATGTCCGTATAATCCGAAACGTCGTACCCAAAGTCGACCATGGGGGACGGAAAGATCGGCGACAACCAGATGGCGTCAACCGTCACCATCTGAGCGAGATAGTCCAGTCGCTCCAGGATTCCCGGAAGGTCTCCGATTCCGTCCCCATTGGAGTCCCGAAAGCTGCGGGGATAAATCTGATAAATGACACCCTGCTGCCACCACAGTGGCTCTTTAGCTCCCTCTTCGGCCCTCACCGCGCGGTCACGTGACGCGCCATGTCGTTCCTCCCTGGCGAATCATTTCGTTTCCTGTGATATCTCTTTCAAAGTACTGTACAGTCATCATGCGTTAGGCTAGGTTCGAGCCGAATTCGCACTAATTCACGGAAAAGGGGAGGCAATGAGCGGCGAGATTACCACACAGGAAGAGCCAATGACCCGTGAGGAACTCGACGCATTTTCCCGCAAGCTGGAATCTTTTACGGACAGTCTCACCCCGAAAGAGCGGGCGCTTCTCCTGCAGGTGTTGATGCGCGCCGGAGCTCAGGACCCGGAGGACGTCGAAGGGCATGAAATGGGGCGCAGGGCACTGGGGGCAGCAGCGCTTGCCTTACAAATCGAGTGGACGAGGCATCCTCCACGCGACTGAACGGGACGCGTGCCTCGTTTCGGCCCAGGGTTGTTTTCGGAAATAGAGGGGTGGTCGTGGGCCGGTCGCTCCATCGCCGGCTCCGCACCACACTTGCACCATTGCGTAGGCCGGTCGCTCCGTCGCCGGCTCGCTCGTGGTGACTCAATCGTTCCGCAAGCGACAGCACTCCAGAGCCATCCAAACGTGCATCTGGGATGCTGGCCGGTCTGCTACACGCGGGTCATGGCTCGGGGATTGAGCGCTTCCGGAGAGGAAACTCCGTAAAAGCTGTACCAGGGCTGAGCCGCTTTGAGTTGCTCGTTGACCGCCTCAATGTTTCTCACGCCGTCGTTATCCAGCCAGCGTCGAAAGGCATGCGCCCCGTCCTGCCCATACACCTTGATTCCGTCTGCCCAGGTCGCACGCCCGCAGAGGACGCCGGCGAACCGAATGCCGTTCTCACCCGCCAACTGCAGAGTTTCGGTGAACTCGGCGTTACTGACACCGGCACTGAGGTAGATAAACGGCATCGAAACCGATTCGGAGGTCTGGCGGAAATAGTCGATTGCCTCTTGCTTCGTATACGCCGCCTCGCCCTTGAAGCTCTCGGTACCTTCAACGAACTTCATATTGACCGGCACCTCGACCTTCAACACGTCGACCCCATACTGGGACTTCGAAAACTCCGCCATGCTGCCGGCAACAATCTGGGGTTTGAATTTCGCATACTCCAGGCCCTTCTCGTTTCCGCCTGCCGGATCGTAGCCGACGAACTCCAGGAAAAACGGAATATCGATGGCCGCGCACTCGGCGCCGATCCGCTCCACAAAAGCGTGCTTGACGTCGTTGATGTCGGACTGTTCGAACGGGTTGTAGTAGATCAATACTTTGACCGCGTCTGCGCCTTGTTGCTGGATCCGTCGCACCGATTCGTGTGGCAATAAATCCGGCAGGCGTCCCGGCTGCGTGTTGTCGTATCCCGACTCCTCGTACGCCAGAAGGAGCCCTGCGGTCGGAGCCCGTCGCTTGGCGGCCGGCAGACCGAATTCGGGATCGAGCAGAATCGCACTGGCGTGCGGAGTGAGTACCTCCGTCACCAGCGTTTTGAACTCTTCCATCTGCCCGTCGCTCACCTCGCCGCCGCTCGCCGCCGCCAGCGCCTTCTTCAGTGAGCCGCGCTGATCCATTGCCGCAGCAGCGATGACGCCACGGTCATCCGATAGATTCTCGAGTCCCTTGATCTTTCCAGGGGTCAGCGTCATGACGATACCTCCGTCGGAATCACCCTTCAGATGGGACGGGCAGCGTCGCCGTCCCTCAACTCAATACTCGCTGTACGAAGTAGCTCTCGCCCACCTTCGTTAACCCTATAGTAGCCCGTGGCATCGAAATCGAGAGACGAACTGAACCCTGGAGGCCCATTGGCTGCCGGACACAAATCAGTCTGCCAGTCTCGTGAGCGTCGTGAAGTCGAGACGGTAGTAATAGCGGCCC
>JANWJD010000105.1 GCA_025449555.1 Chloroflexota bacterium
GGCAGCTTCCTGCAGCCGGAGGACCTGGGCTCCCTGCGCTACGGCTCCCCGCAGGTGAATCTCTCGGCCGATTCGACCTTACCTGAGGGGTTGGGAACCTTTGGCTACGACGACGACGGCGTGCCGGCGCAGCGTTTCCCGCTGGTACGCGACGGCATCTTTTGCGGCTACCTCTCTTCCCGAGAAACGGCCACGATGATTGGGCAAAAGCAGAGCACCGGCTGTGCGCGTGCCGATGGCTGGGGACGATTCCCCATCGTGCGCATGGTCAACGTCAGCCTGGAGCCGGGGGAGATTCCGCTGGACAATCTCATCGCGGACGTGGAGGATGGTCTCTTGCTCGATACCCCGGCGAGCTGGAGCCTGGACGATAAGCGTCTGAACTTCCACTTCGGTGTGGAGTATGGATGCGAGATCAAGCGTGGCAAGCTACTGGGCCTCAGGCGGGGAGCGACCCTGCAGAACATCACGCCCCGTTTCTGGGGAAGCTGCGATGGGGTGGCGGATGCTCAGAGCTGGAAGCTCCGCGGCTTTCTTGCCTGTGCCAAGGGTGAGCCGTTGCAGGCACTGCACGTGGGACACGGCGCATCTCCCGCCCGCTTCCGTGGGCTGATGGTTGGAGTCGAGCAGTGATCGGCGCGGAACGTCTTATGACGATCCTCACCGATGCGCTCGCCGGCAGTCCAGGGGATCAGGCTGAGATCGTGGCCGAGGCGACTCACCAGGGAGTTACCCGGTATGCCGGATCGACCATCCATCAAACGACGGTGCTGGACGAGTTGCACCTGCGGGTGCGTGTCGTGGTGGGAAAGTCGGTGGGAACGGCCAGCGGCAATACCCTGAGCGTCGACCCCATTCGTGACCTCATACAGCAGGCATTCCGCGTGGCGCAGATGCGGGAACCCAATCCGGAGTTTGTATCCCTGCCCGCGGGACAACCGCTGCCCACGGTTCAGGGGTTCGACCGCGCGACGGCCGAGCTTGGCTCCGAAGCGCGGGCCAAAGCCATCCGCACGATCACGGATTTGACCGCCGAACGCGGCTGGACCGCCGCCGGCACCTCTATCTCGGAGGGCCGGGAAATGGGCGTGGTCAACTCGCTTGGCGTGTCGGCCTATGTGCCGCGTTCCATGGCGTTCCTCCGGGCGCTACCCGACAGCGGGAAGGGGACCGGCTACGCCGACAGCCTTTCGTGGCGGGCTGCCGATCTCGAGGCGATAGACGTAGCGCGTCGTGCCATACAGGGTTGCGAACGCAATCACGATGCGCGTGACGTGCCGCCCGGCGAGTACGTGGCGATCTTCGGCGACCTCTGTGTGGCCGAAACCCTGTCCCATCTGGCCAGCCACGGCTTCAACGGCCAGGCCTATGAAGAGGGCCGCAGCTTCCTGTCAGGCCGGATGGGCGAGCGGGTCATGGGGACCAACGTCACGATCTGGGACGATGCCACCGATAGTCGAAACCTGGCGGCCGCCGCCGATCATGAAGGCGTGCCCAAACGAAAACTGCCGCTGGTGACTGGGGGAATCGCCTGTGGTGTGGCGTACGACAGCTACACCGCGTATCGCGTGGGAAAGGAATCGACCGGTCATGCCGATGGCGAGGTGGAGGCGAACTACATCGGTCCGGTTCCCAATAATCTCTTCATGCAAGGCGGCGATGCCACGCTCGACGAGATGATCCGCTCGACGGAACGGGGGCTCCTGCTCACCCGCTTCCTTTACACCCATTGCCCCGATCCCAAGCGCGTGGTTCTGACCGGGACGACCCGCGACGGCACCCTTCTGATCGAGCACGGAGAGATCGTGGGCGCGGTCAAGAACCTGCGACTCACCCAGTCCATCCCCGAGCTCTTCGAGGGCATCGAACTGCTAGGACCCCCACGCCTCTGCCAGGATTGGTGGTCCAGCAACGGCATGGGCCGAACCACGTCCTACTGCCCGCCGATCAAGGTATCACGCGCCGTGTTTACGAGTGGGACGCTGTTTTAGGAATTCTATGCCGGGATGGCCCCGATCTGCTGGAGCAGACCGAAGAGGTCCAACTCGGCCCACTGCTCCACGACGCGGCCGTCCTTCACTTTGAACATGTTGATGCCACGCAGCTCGACCGATAACCCGGTAGCGGGAATTCCGGCGAGCTCGGCGGTATGCACGCCATGCCAGGTAATGCGGTTGACGACGAGGTCGCCCTGAGCGATCTGATCGTGGATCTCGTAGGTGTAGCCGGGGATGCCGGCGGACACGCCGCCCACGTAGTGCTCGAAGGCCGCGCGGTCCATGGGCGGTTGCCCTGGCATGTATGCCACGAAGTCGGGTGAGAAGATCTCGGAGGCCTCATCGGCCGCGCCGTGGTTGTAGCCGATGGCCCGGCGCACCAGCGCCTTCTCTGCGTCGGTTGTTGTCATATGGACTGCCATGATCGGTATTCCTCCTTCACGCCGCGGCCGGCGACGGGATGACGCCAAGCTGCTGCAACAGACCGAGCTGGTCCCAGACGCCCCAGTCCTCGACCCATTTCCCTGCCGAGTCGAAGCGAGCGATGACCATCACGCCCGCCCTACCCTGCTTGCCGGTCGCCGGGATGCCGAAGAGGGTCCCGGTGTGCGTACCTCGCGCCGTCATCCGGCAGGCTACCCGGTCGCCCTCCGCTACCACCGCTTCCACGGTAAAGTGCAGGTCGGGCATCCCTTCCCGGAAGGCGCGGAGGAACATCTTCAGCCCTTCCAGGGTGGGAGGCAGGTCCGGTCCCACCGAGTGGGTGACGTAATCAGGCGAGTACAGTTCGTCGGCCAGGTCGACGTTTCCCCGGTTCCAGCCCTCTTCGAACCACCGACGGAACGTTGCCGCGTTGTCTTCCGCTGTCATTGGCGTGTCCTCCTTTGTGCTCTGACTTCCGCCGGTCTCTCCCGGCTTCAGGCACAGCGTACGCCGGTTTGGAGACGCCAACATCGCCCGTTCGGGCCATTTTGCGGTGCTCCTCGATTCTTCAGAGGAGGGCGTTTTCCATGGCAAAAAGGGTAGCGCCGGCTCGGGTGGAGACGTCGATCTTATCGTAGATGTGCTGGATGTGATGCTTGACCGTATCGCGCGAAAGGTAGAGCTGTTCGGCCATGTCGCGGTTGGAGAGGCCACGCGCCAGGAGCCGCAGCACCTCCACCTCCCGCTCGCTGAGACCGGCCGGCCGCTCGCGGCGGGCGCGCGGGACACGGTGCCCGGCCTCGGCCAGGATGGCGTGGACGGCGTCGCCATCCAGCCGGCCGGTCCGCACCTCGCGCCGCAGTTGCTCCGCCGCTTCCTCGGGAGAGAGGGCCGGGCGGTGAGGTCGAGGCTCGGTCATGGCATGATACGCATCGGCGGCGGCCAGGATGCGAGCCGCGGGTGAGAGGGCCTGGCCCGAGATGCCCCGGTGGTAGCCGGAGCCGTTCATCCGTTCGTGATGCTGTGATGCCAGGGCCCCGAGGCGCGCCAGCGGCGCGGACCGGGCCAGGACGCGATCTGTGTAGTACGTGTGCAGGCGGACCTGCTCCCACTCCCGCTCCGAGAGTGTCCCCTCTTTCCCCCAGATCCCGGCAGATACACCGACGCGGCCGATGTCATGCAGGAGTCCGGCCCGACGCAGGTCCGTCACATCTGCCTCCAATAGACCGCAACGCCGGCCGGCGCCGGCTGCCAACGCCGCCACGCCGGGCGAATGGCCCAGGGTGTAGGGCGATTTGATGTCGGCGAAGTCGGCCAGCGCCTCGCAGGATCGGTCGAACTCGTCATGCGTCAGGGAGTCGCGCTTTCCAGGCTCCAGGGCCAGGACCGACTCCCAGGTCGGTTCCTCATCCAGTCCAGCGAGTATGGTCGGGGCCTGTTCACAGAAGCGCTCCGCCATCTGGGGGTGGTAGGCGCCGCCGCTTCGCTTCCGGACCGTCGCCACGGCTGCATCGAGGCCACCGATACGGGTCCAGATGACGGCGTCTTGCGCCAGCGTCACCAGCAGAACAGTTGGCGCCACCTCCTCGCCCTTCAACCCACGCGGCTGGCCCTTCCCGTCCCATCGCTCGTAGAGCTGGCCCAGGCAGACGATGAGCGACTCGGCAAGGCCGAGCCGGCCCGCCAGGCGCTGTGCCACCTCGCAGTGTCCGGCGAAACTCTCTTTCATCAATCGGGGGAGGGTAAGCAGGCCACGCGCGACCAGCGCCGCCATGCGATAGGTCGGGTCGCCCGCGTTGGCCTGCCGCAGATAGTGCATGGCCATGCCCAGTACCTCGGGAGGTCGACCGGGGTCGAGTGCGGCGAAGTCGCGGCGGACCGCCAACTCATCGCCTAGCAGCGCCGCCAGGGCATACGTGTCGGCATTGCAGCCGATGTAGCGCAGCAGCGCATGATAGTAGACGTCTCGCAGCGTCTCTCCGTCAAGGTTGAGCGCCTCTCCCAGTCGCATCGCCACCACGCAGGAGCAGAGCGCCGATTCCAACGGTTGCCCCATCCCCAGATCGGTGGCGATGGACAGCGCCGCCATCAGTTCAGCCAGGCGGACCCCAGAGTCGGCTGCTCGCGAGCGCATCTCACTTCCCGAGGTTTCCGGTTCGCTCGTCATCGGCGGTGAACTGGTGGGTTGGTGCTCCAATCCGCCGGGTAGCCGAACGTCTCCCGAGATGCATCTGCCGCGCCAGGAACGGTTGTAGGCGTGGCATCACGTGCATCACGAAGGCGTAACCGAGCGCCGCGTAGACAAAGCCCACCAGCGCATCGATCACGTAGTGCTGTCCGAGGTAGACGATGCTGAAGGTGATCCCGGCGATATAGAGCCATCCCAGATGGGCCCACCGGCCGAACTGCCGTCGCAGGAACAGGAGGCAGAGGAAGGGAAACGCGGCGTGTTGCGAGGGCATCGCCCCGATTTGGTCCACGTGCTGGTGCAGGAAACCGATGCTGATCTGCCCGTTGTAGGAGTTGTACCAGTGGTAGGCCGCCGCATCGAAGACGTTGCGCACGCCCGGCAAGTACACATGCCCCTGAGGAGAACGCAGGTAGATGTGATGGTACGGCACGAGATGCTGCGCCGCCAACCAGGGGGGTACGGCGGGATACGCGATATAGGTAGCAAACCCCGCGACCGCTACGAGCACAAACGCAAAGGCAAACTTGTGGAAGAGGGCGCGATTGGTGAGCCAGAGAACGAACCCCACGATCAGGGGCGTGAAAAAGTGGAGCGAGTACATGGCGACGGCGAAGACATCCCACGGCTCCAACACGCCCGGATGGTAGAGATGCGCCTGGAGCCACACCGTGGGCACCGTGCCGTGGAACAGGAAGCGATCGGCCGCGATGAGTTCCGTGAGATGCCAGGGGGCTGAGAGCTGAGTCGCTACCGGCGAGGTGAATTGCCAGGCCAGCAGTGCGGCGAGAAACGCGCCCCAGTCGCGAAAGAACAGGTCGGCGCGTCCTGCGATCAGTGCGCCCACGAACAGGATGAGCGCCACCCACTCGACCAGCAGAGGAATATTGAAGTACAGGAAGAGGACGACCACCACGGCGACATATGCCGCCAGGAGGTAGAGTCTCTGCCGTCCCGAAATGCGTATCGTGCCTATGGAAGCCCCACCTTATCCGATCATGGA
>JANWJD010000106.1 GCA_025449555.1 Chloroflexota bacterium
ACGACGAGTTGTTTGGCTTCAACGACTTTGACCGCGACCAGGCCAACACCTTTCCGGATCAGACCGTGTTTCTGGAGTATCTGGAAGAGCACGGCGTTCACGGCGGCCGGTTGGCGGTGCCGGGAAGCGTCATAACCCTGGGCGGCGATCAGTGCACGGTCGAGCACCCGGCACCCGACGAAGAAATACAGGCTATGTTCACGCGCAAACGCGACTACCTTAGGGCCTACCAGGCGCGACACCGCCCCACCATCGAGGCGCAAAAGGCCGCCTGGCCCCGCAATCAGGTCGATATTCTGCCCGTACTCCAGGAGTGGTGGGAACCTCTACTCCAGCAAGCAGACCTCACCTGCGCCGGCGTCAACGGACGCGTTCTGCTCGAGGCGGGAGACGTCCACATCATAATTGACTTTCTCGAACGGCGCGTCTACCAACATCGAGGCGAACAGTATCGCTACCGATTTCACTTCGACCGTGCACTGGTCGAATCATGCATCCTGCGCCATGAAGAAGACTGGGTCAACGAGCTCTTTCTCTCCTGCCGTTTTGAAGCTGAGCGAGATGGCCCTTACAACGAGTATGTCTACAACTTCTTCAAGGGGCTGTCTCCCGAGCGCCTGCAGTATGCGGAGGGATTCTACGCCGAGAAGTCGCCGGTACAGGAACTGTGGCGCTGCGGCGACTACCTGGTGCAGCGCCGCTGTCCCCATCTCAAAGCCGACCTCACCCGCTTCGCGGAAGTCGATCGCGGCGTGTTGACCTGCACCATGCACGGGTGGCAATTCGAACTAGCCACCGGTCGATGCCTCACCTCAGACGATCGGCATCTCTTCACCAAGCCGGCGATTGAGGTCGAGGAGCCGGTTGCGCCCGGTACAGGGTAACTCCCCCAAAGTAGGGGTTCCCAATTGTCGCTGTATGGGCTATGATGTTCGCGACCTTGGGCGGCGTAGTTTGGGGGGGAAGCTCGGGGTAGGAGCGTGATCGCGTGCAGTTCGAAGCTGCTCTTTTGGTGCCTCGCGGCCTAATGTGCTGCCGTGGGTTGTCCGCCGGCCGCCGGCTGTCTCGACGCGGTGCGCATGGCTGTTGAGAAGCCGCCTTTGGGTGGGCGGGACAGCAGTTCCTCGCCCATCAATTCTGCCTTCATCACCGGGGTGCAACTGCTCAAAGCGGGTAGAGCCAGCCTATTGTTGCGGCACAGCACCGAACCGGTGCTCATCCTCGCGGCCGCGGTCGGCCTGGACTCCAGTCTCATGTCGACCATTCGCGTTCCGGTAGGAGAAGGCATCGCCGGACTGGTGGTGGAGCGTGGCATCGCCCTCTTCGGCATGAAAGGCGATCAAACCTTCATGAGCGCGCCGGTGCCGACGGAACGCGGCGTCGAGGGCGCGCTCAATCTCACCGACAGCCTCAGCGGTACGCAGTATTCGGCCGATGATCTTGCCTCCGCCACCGCGATGGCCAGGCACATCGGCCACCTCATTCAGTACAGTCGCCACGCGGCTCACGATCTGGTCTCGGGCCTGCCGAATCGCCGGGCCTTTGAAGAAATACTCGAACGAGAAATCGCACTCAGTCGCCGCACCGGGAGTGCCTTCGGCGTGGTGTTTATCGATATCGACAACCTGAAACAGATCAACGACACCTACGGCCACGCCAAGGGCGATGAGGTCATCAAGATGGTCGGTGCCGCTCTGCAACGCATCCTGCGGCCGTACGATTTTGCCGGTCGTCACGGGGGCGACGAGTTTTCACTTCTGCTGTCTGGGTCGGGAGAATCCGATGGCGGAATCACCGCACGCGTCCTCGAAGCCATCTCGGTTATGTCCGACTCTCTTCAGATACCGGTAAGCGCGAGTGTCGGGGTTGCTCGATGTCCCGCCGACGGCGCCGATGCCAGTCAACTCGTTGCCGCCGCCGATGCCCGGATGTATGCGAACAAGCGCACCAAGCGCATGCAGCGCGAAGCAGCGATGTAGTAGTTTCGGCTGCCTGGTTACGCCTCTCCCGGCAATTCCTGGGCCGCGAGATCGAGAAATCGTTCGACCGCTCGGCGTTCCTCGTCCGTACAGCTCGTGTCGGAAAGCAAGACTCGCAACGCGTGTACCGTCTGCTCTCCTACCCACTCGACGTGCGAGCTGAACCCCATGCCCGGATAGCTCGCGCACATCAATTTGAGATACTCGGTGGCCCGCTGATGGGTGTTGAGTGAGCTCGGTCCTTCAATCGAGCACAGTCGTCCGACGTTCATGGCACTCCTCACAAAAGTTCGAAAGATATATTCGGGAAGGTGGGGAGGCCTGCAGCCAAACGGCTTTAGGTAAGCATAAACGCGCATGCTGCCGCGGTCAATGGGGTGTCGTCGTCAATTTGCATGCTTGTAAATGACCGTGTTACAACCGTACTCGGCGCGGGGCGCCAACCGACTCGCGAAGAAGGACTTTTGACCTCACATATTCCTCGCTGGCTGTGGCGCGTCCTGCTGCTGACCTGCCTCGCCATCTCCGGTTACCACTCGGTTGCAGCGCCGCGCGTGGCGCGCGCGCAGGTATCTCCCTCTCACACGGTGAGCTGGGATTCACACAGCCTGCTGATCGACGGAAAGCGAGTGCTGCTGTACGGCGGTGAGTTCCACTACTGGCGCTTACCGTCTCCCCAGTTGTGGACGGACCGCCTGGAGAAGATGAAAGCAGCCGGCCTGAATACCGTTTCCATCTACTTCGACTGGCAATACCACTCGAACGCCCCGGGCAAGTACGACTTCACCGGAATCCGCGATGTCGACAAATTACTCACTATTGCGGACAGATTGGGCCTCTATGTGCTCGCGCGCGTGGGACCGTACATGAATGCAGAAGCCGATGCCGGCGGTTTGCCGGGGTGGCTCTTGCGAGAACCGCTCTATCCGCGCAACCAGTCCTGGAACGGAACGACCGCGGTGGCACAATACTCGCCGCTCTACGAACAGTATGCGAAGGAATGGTTCGACCACATTCTGCCGATCGTCGCGCGCCACCAGGTCACGAACGGCGGATCCGTCGTCCTCCTCCAGATCGAGAACGAGTACAACCAGGATACGGGCTCAGTGCAATACATGCAGGACCTCTACTCGTACGCACGCGCCGACGGAATCAAGGTGCCGATCTTCCACAATGATTACTGGTTCAAGGGCGACTGGAGTAAACAGGTCGATTTGTACGCCTATGACAGCTACCCGTACGGCTTCTCTTGCTGCCACCAATGGTGGGATACGCATTTCCAGGGTATCGACACCTGGGAACACACCCTTCGTTCGATCCTGAATATCAACACGCCGATGTTCGTATCCGAGCTTCAGGGCGGCTCCTTCGACCCGTGGGGTGGAGTGGGGTACGACGCGGTGGCATCCACCTTGGATGGTGACTGGCTCTCCGCTCTCGACGAATCGGCGCTGGCGCAGGGAACCACCATACTCAATACCTACATGTTCGTCGGCGGCACATCGTGGGGTTACATGAGTAGTCCCGGGGTTTACAGCTCGTACGACTACGGCGCTCCCATCGGCGAGTCGGGTGCCCTGCGACCTTCCTATTACGCGGCGCACCGCCTCGGTCTGTTCCTCCAGGCGTTCGGCTCTGACCTGGCTGGGGCCGACTCCGCCCCGGCCATCGCTCAAGCCTCCAACTCGCAGGTCGTCGTTCATGCTCGCACCAGCCCACTATCTGGAAACAACTACATCTTTCTGCGTCACGGCGATGCTGGAGCGAGTGTCGATACCTCGCTCTCGCTTGCGCTCGGAAACCGTCGCCTCGACATCCCACAAAAGCCGGGCACCGGCATCACCGTGCCGGGCCACGGATCGGCCCTCCTGCTCTCGAATGCCGACATCGGACCGATGCATCTCAACTACAGCACATCCCAGGTGCTGACCCAGGCAAATACCGCTCAGGGACCGTACCTCGTCCTGTACGGTCCCGAGGGAACTGCGGGCGAGACCGATTTCGCCCTGCCCAGCACGGCGATCAACGTGCAACACGACGCGGACGTCGAGGTAACTCAGGCCAACGGCGAGTTGCGGCTCAATTACACCCACCAGGCCGATCCGCGCACCGTGGCCATCCAGACCGCCGGCGGTCCGTTACGGCTCATCATCACCTCCACGCCGCAAGCGTCCCGCTTTTGGGTTGACAACAATCTGCTCATTTACGGGCCCGATCTCGTGACGGACTCGAGCGCCGGTATGATCCTGCATGCCGGAACTGCTCGTGGTGCTCGCGTCTACGGAGCTCCAGGCGAACGTTCCCTGCTGTTCGATGGTCAGGTCAGTGCACTCCCCGATCCGACGATGGGGACCATCCTGCTCGGCACCCTGGACGGAGCCCCGAAGCTGACCTTGCCTGCATTGAACACCTGGAAGTTTCAGGCGGATTATTCGCAGGCGGATCCCGCCCTGGACGACTCGGGATGGACGCTGGCCGACCATACTTCGACCACCAATCCCAACGTACCGCCGACGTCGACGTTGTTGGCCGATGACTATGGATACCACTACGGATTCGTCTGGTATCGAGGCCACTTCACGGCGACCGGTAACGAAACCTATGTCAACGTAATGGCTCGCCAGCGTTACAGCGTCTATCTCAATGGGACGCTCCTCGGATCGGCCGACGAATCGCTCAAAGATCCACCGCATCCATACGCTGTGCCGCGTACCTTCAACATCAGTCCCGGTCTGCTCCGACCTGGCCAGGACAACGTCGTCGCCGTGCTCACCGAGAGTCTTGGCCACGACGAAGGGTGGATCGCCGGCCAGATTGCTCAGAGTCCGCAGGGGTTGTTGAGTGCGACTCTCTCGGATGCCGTGCCGATCGTGTGGCGCCTCCAGGGCGACTTGGGAGGAGAAGCCCCGCCGGATACCCAGCGGGGGCTCATGAATGCCGGCGGCCTGTACGGCGAGCGCAGCGGTTGGTATTTCCCCACCTTCGATGACAGTAGCTGGCAAACAGTGCCGGTGCCCGACAACTGGAAAAACCGCGGAAATACGTCCGACATCGGCTGGTACCGAACCCACTTTGCACTGAACGAACCCGCCCGTAGCGACACCCCGGTCGGTCTTGTCTTGCCCCACGTGCAGGATACCGCCACCATCTGGGTCAACGGCTGGTTAATCGGTCGTTACTGGGAGCAGAAGGGCCCGCAACATCTCTTTTACATCCCTGACGGGATCCTGAATCCGCGCGGGGACAACACGGTGTCAATCGCGGTCTGGAATAGGGGTCACGACGGCGGCCTCTGGGCACTCCCGTCATTGTCCCAATACCCGTCGCTGTCCTATCACGTACTCACGACCGCGCCGATCACGTCAACCTCGCCCACGGACTATTGGCACACCGCCGGAAACCGCATCGTCGATTCCGCCAATCGCCCGGTCCGGATTGCAGCCGCCAACTGGTTCGGCGGAGAAAACAACTTCTTCGTGCCCGCGGGCCTGGATAAGCAACCGCTCGAAAGCATCGTGGCTCGCGTCAAGCAACTCGGCCTCAACGCGATCCGGCTGCCGTTTTCCAATCAGTTGGTCGAACAGAATCCGATCGTGACGAAGCATCTTGATGCCAATCCCGATCTCCAGGGCCTGCACGCTCTTGACATAATGGACCGCATTGTGGCCGCTGCCGGCCGGCAGGGGCTCAGGATCATTCTGGACGACGGACGCTCGACCAGCGGCACCCAGCCGCAACAGAACGGGCTGTGGTATACCATCGACTTCCCGGAATCGGCCTGGATCGCGGACTGGAAAGCACTGGCCAGGCGGTACGCGGGGAACTCGACCGTGATCGGCGCGGATGTTCGCAATGAACCCCACACGGCGCCTCCTGGCCCCTGGTCCGTCAATACCTATCTCCATCAAGGTGCTACCTGGGGCCCCTACAAAGGCATTGAAAACCCGGCAACCGATTGGCGATTGGCGGCCGAGCGCGCAGGTGACGCCATTCTGCACGTCAATCCCCATCTGCTCATCTTTGTAGAGGGCATTCAGACATATCCCAA
Source organism: Chloroflexota bacterium (assembly GCA_025449555.1). Classification (GTDB taxonomy): domain Bacteria; phylum Chloroflexota; class UBA5177; order UBA5177; family UBA5177; genus JANWJD01. The sequence continues at coordinate 6,028 of JANWJD010000106.1, forward strand.
CCCAACCTGGACCGATGGCATCGAGAGTTACTGGTGGGGCGGAATCCTATACCCCGCCGGGCAGTATCCGGTTGTGCTGGACGTGCCTCATCGTTTGGTATATTCGCCGCACGAATATGGACCACTGAAGTGGCAGATGCCCTTCTTTGGACCAAAAATGACGTACAAGAGCCTGGCAGCCGTGTGGGACGCGCACTGGGGTTTCCTCGAGAGATCGTCTGCGGGCGCCGGTGAAGCGCCGATTTTCGTCGGTGAGTTTGGCACCTGCGGCACCAAACCATCGTGTATCGAAGACACAGCCCCCGGCAGCCAGGGGCTCTGGTTTAGCTACTTCATGCGTTACCTGAAGCAGCATCCCGAGATCGGCTGGTCATTCTGGGCGCTCAACGGCACAAGTCACCTGGGCGATCCAATGCATGACTACCTGCTCAAGCCCAACTGGTCGAGCATCAACCGTCCGCAACTCGTCAACACGCTCCGTGACATCGAAATCCCAGCTCCGCCCGTCCACTAACCTATACGCGCCACTCTCCCATTCGAGTAGGGCTGCCGCGCGCATTCCCATAGGGCGTGCCCGAGCATTCGTGTAGGGCAGGCCCGCGGCCGCCAGGCCGCAGTGGCCCGCCGCCCTGATCGTAAAGCTGGGCCGCCTTTGTCTCCGTGGGCGAGATCCGCGTCGCCCGACCATCTCGGTTACCCCCGCCGAGGCGACTCGATTCCCCGAATAAGATTGTGTCGGGTCACCCGACCATCGGCACCCACCTCGAGCGCCATCAAATCGAGCCGCATATTGCATCCGTGCAGATCGTGGCGCGTCATGTACTCACTTGCGGCGATCGCCAGCCGTTCGTACCGCCGAGGAGAAATGGATTCTTCCGGCGTGCCGTATGCGCTCGACCGCCGGCACTTAACCTCGACAAACACCAGGTCATCGCCCTCGTGCGCCACGATGTCGAGCTCTCCGCTGCGAAATCGCACGTTTCGATCGATCACCTCGTACCCCAGTCGATGCAGGAGGCCGACCGCCCACGCCTCGCCGAAGCGGCCCAGCGTGTCGGTCATGATGCCAGAGCGGCAATCGGACTGAAACTGCGTCGGTGCAACGGCGACACTCCCAGAGTCGCGAGCGCCGCTCGATGGCCGGCTGTCCCATACCCCTTGTGGTGTGAGAATCCGTAACCTGGGTATCGCCGATCGAAGCGGCTCATGCACCTGTCCCGAAAGACCTTCGCCACGATCGATGCCGCTGCGATCGACAAACACCGGGCATCGCCGTGTGTAATGCACATCTGGGGAAGGTCGCATTCCGGGAGCGCGAAGTAATCGAGCAAGACGATGTGAGGCACAGTCGGCAGACCGGCGATTGCCCGACACATCGCTCGCCGGTTGGCAAAGGCCAGGCCGGCTCGATCGACGACATGGTGACTGGCCCCGCCTACTGACACAAGAGCCCCAGCCGCGAAGATCGCGTGATACGCCTCCAACCGCTGATCGGGGCTCAATTGCTTGGAGTCGTGGACCATTTCCAATGTCTTCGCCAGCCCGCGCTTCTGTAGCGGTAGGATGACGGCCGCTGCCACCACTGGCCCAGCCCAGCTTCCTCTCCCGACCTCGTCCACGCCGGCGATTACCGCGTGTCCGGTACGGAGGGCAGCGCGCTCATGTTCGAGCGAGGGTGTCGTCTTTCGACGACTCTCCAGATCCATAAAAGCAGTGTAGCGGGGTTATTACCCCGCTACCACGTTTCGATGTCGCCTTCAGATTAGTATCGCTTTTCCTTGATACGCGTCGCTTTACCCACGCGGTCTCGCAGGTAGTACAGCCTGGCACGGCGCACATCGCCTCGGCGGACCACTTCGACCTTCTCCAACCGCGGAGAGTGAAGCAGAAAGGTTCGTTCGACCCCGATCCCGTGGGCCAGCCGGCGGACCGTCACGTTCTTGTCGGGTCCGCTGCGCGCCACCTTGATGACGGTCCCTTCAAAAACCTGGATGCGCTCTCGATTGCCCTCGACCACACGAGCATGGACGCGTACGGTGTCGCCCGGGAAGATGTCCGGTAAATCCTCTTTCAACTGTTGTTGCCGGATGCTTTCCAGAATCATTCCCACATTCACCCTCCAGACAGAACGAAGAGGCGCCAAGCGCCTCAACGAGAAATTGCGAGATTTACCTACAGTGGAGTGTATCACGAAGGGTAGAACGCGCGAAACCGGACTTGTCAAGAAGAATGCGTGGCCCGATTTCTGCTGGCTTGCTCGCAATTTGGCGTAACTGATAAATTGAGCACGGAGAGGGGCGCCGATTGTCTGCCCGAGGCT
>JANWJD010000107.1 GCA_025449555.1 Chloroflexota bacterium
CTCCCGGCTACACCGGCGTCAATGTTCGGTTACTCGGCGACCACGCCGAGATTATTATGCTCGCCAACCAGGACCGCACGAGCCTGCTCCCCCTCGCAACCACGCTCGGAAACGAGCTCGTGAACGCCCGTTAGGAGAGGTCATCGCGCGGACACCAGATGACAGCGCCAAGAACGGACACGGTTCGCTGTTAGTGGTGAGATTGGCTATGCGGCGCGAGCCGCCGACGGAGCATATGGCCCACGATGGTGGTAGGACAGTTTTACCGGAGGTTGAGGTGAAGTGTGTGGTCACAGGGTGTGCCGGATTTATCGGTTCACATCTGTGCGATCGGTTGTTGGTCGACGGTCACACGGTCATGGGCGTTGATGCGTTCACGAGCTCCTACGTCCGGACCCTGAAGGAGCAGAATCTGGTGAGGGCGCGCCGGGAGAGTACGTTCACCCTGGTGGAAGGTGATCTCCTGGGGCTTGAGTTGGAGTCGCTGCTGGATGGGGTCGATGTGGTGTTTCATCTGGCGGCACAGGCGGGAGTGCGTGCTAGCTGGGGGAGCGACTTTGAGAGCTTCACGCGCCACAATATCCTGGCTACCCAGCGGCTGCTCGAAGCGTGTCGGGCACAGACGCGGTTACAGCGCCTGGTATTTGCCTCTTCGTCGTCGATCTATGGGAACGCCCGTACCTTGCCGGTGAGCGAGGCTGCGGTGCCTCGACCCATTTCGCCGTATGGGGTGACGAAGCTGGCGGCCGAGCAGCTGTGTCGGGTGTACTGGTCCAACTATGGGGTTCCGACGGTGGCTCTGCGGTACTTCACAGTGTACGGCGCCCGGCAGCGTCCGGATATGGCATTTCACCGCTTTATTCGAGCGGCGTATGCCGGGGAGAGCATCACGCTCTATGAGGATGGTGAACAGACCCGCGACTTCACGCATGTGCGAGACATCGTGCAGGCCAATCTGCTGGCGGCAGAGCGGGCGGAGACGGTGGGGAAGGTGTACAACGTGGCTGGCGGGGCACGCGTGACGCTCAAATATGCGATCGACCGGTTGGCGGCGATCAGCGACAAACCGCTTCCGGTGCGCCGGGCTGATGGGCAGCCGGGTGATGTGCGTCACACGTATGCTGATATCTCACGCGCCGGCGAGGACATGGGGTATCGGCCGGGCGTGGATCTGGATACGGGCCTGAAGGACGAGGTGGAATGGTTCGAGCGGTTTCAACTCGGCGAGGCGCAGAGCCATCCGCTGACTGCGCGGTAACCGGCGCAGCTCGTCACCACAGGAGCCGCCACGGTCTACCCTTCGTTCACAGGTAACGTTGCGGAGACACGCGTGGTGTGCCGTCCTGATCACCCGACCCCACCGGCATTCCTGTCGCCGCATGTACCCGCAACACCATGCACGATACAGCGCGCGGCGGAATTCGTCTGCGGTCATCTGACCCGGCGCAATGGTGACTTTGGTCACCTGCTGCCATATGTACCGCGCGCGAAAACTGGACAGAATCGGTTTGTTTATTTGACAGTGAGGATGTAAGGCGTAAAATGCGGCGGCATGAGTTCGTCGAAGACGTCCTAAGGAGGGCCGACAGAGCTGTCGAGATGGGAATGCGAGACGATGCTGGAAGTCAGATACGAAGCGATACACCCATCTGTCCGTACCTGGGAACGAAGGTACCGAATGGGACCCGGCTCTGCCGTGCGCGGCGAGACGATCCGATTCAGATCGGCTCCCGGTATATCGAGGAGTACTGCCTGACCGCGGAGCATACGCGCTGCAGCCTGTTTTTGCGGGCCGATGCTGAGCCGATGACTGCTGAGCCAGAACGCGGCATCCAACGGGAGGAGCATCGTGGGGGCGCGGAGGCGGGCGCCGGCGGCGAGCCGCCAGGCACTCCTGTGCAGGCCACGCAGCCCCCACCAGAGCAAGCCTCGACAGGGTCCGAGCTGGAACCCACGGTCCCTCCCTCGACACGGTGGAACGCGAATGCGGCACGGGTTGAGATCGAAAATGTCCCGATCACGGCGCCGCGGGAGGAGTCACCCGAGTCCGCGCGGCCCGATCGTGCAGTGCAAGATAGGGTCGTGCCGGACCGAGCGGCGGACGCTGAGCAGGGTCCGGACACATCAGTCTCGAGACCCGAGGAGCCGGTTGCAGCGGTCCCGGTACCGGTTATCACGAGCCCGGAGGGTGGCGCGACCGTCCCGGCGACGGATCTGGTGGTGTCCGGAACCGGCGGTGCGGGCCTGACGATACACCTGCTCCATTGGGGGGTGGGCGCGGCGGTCTCACCGGTCGATGCCGATGGCGCCTGGTCGATCACCCTCCGGGAGCTGGACCGAGGAGACCACATCCTGGCTGCCAAAGCAGTCGACGGTGACGGGCGCAGTTCCAATCTGACACCGTTGCTGCGGTTGACGGTCGTTTCATCCCAACCCGCCGAGCAGTCCGGTGGCGATCCGGACGAGAGCGTTTCTCCGGCTGAGTTCCTGGCTCACCGGGCGTGGTTCCAGCAGATAGTGCATGAGTTCCGGGAGCGACGAATAGGGGCGAGCGACCTGCTCCGACGCGTCTTCACGGTCCTGGTATGTGTGCTGGCGGTAGCCGCCGTGGTGGTGGTCGCGCTCGTGATACGCTCGGAGATATCGTGGTCCCAGCAGTCCGCGGCAGGACCGGCGTCGCACCCGGCGCCGGTGGGGGTACGCCACCGGCGTAACCTACCGCTCACGGCGGTTCAACGATCCATGTCTCGGACCGTAACACGGCGCGGATCGGCTCACGTGTTGGCGGCGGAGGCATCCAGGGCGGGTAACCAGAAAAGCGGGAGAAGCCCCGCCGCGCCGAGGCCGCAGGGATATTCGGCGGCCCACTTTCCTGCGCTTTCGGCGCAGGCGGGTACCGTGATTCTCACTGTGTCCAACCGCACGCCTAGCACGCTCGACGTTGCAGTGCGGTTCCCCATCAGGCCGGAGCCGCTGCACATCGACGTTCCGGCGCACAGCAGCGGCGAGCTCAACCTGTCAGCGGAGACGCCGCGGCAGGCGGGGGGCGCCGTTTCCCTCTCTGCGGCCGGTCCGTTCCTGGCACAACGCTGGGTGTTGGGAGGGACACACACGGTGATTGCCGGCGCCATTCCGGAGTTCGCGTCGGCGCCGCAGTTGCCACCGGCCGTGTTGTCGCTGGCCACGAGTCTGGATGCTGTGTTCAAACGCGCCCAGATCGTGAACCAGTTTAGCGGCGCCGCACTCGTCAGTCTCCGTGGTCAGATTGTATTCCAGCGGGGCTACGGCGTCGCCCGTGGGAACGCTCCAATTCAACCGAGCACCGCGATTCCCATCCGTCGACTGACCACCATGTTCACGTCGGTCGCCATCATGCAGCTCCAGGATCGTCATAGGCTGTCGGTGACAGACCGAATGTGTCGCTATCTGCCGGGCTGTCCCCGGTCGCTCCAATCAGTTACGATCGCACAGTTGCTCACGAATACTTCGGGAATCCGGGCACCGCGACTCGACGTGACGAAACCGTTCGGGGAAGCGAGAATGATGGCGGCATTCGGCTCGACCAAACTGCTCTTCACGCCGGGCACACGATGGAAACAAAGCGATACCGGATTCGTCCTCCTCGGTTTCATCATCGAGAAGGTGTCCGGCCTCCCGTATCAACGCTTTATCCGCGACCGCATTCTCGCCCCGTTGGGGATGAAGACGAGCGGATTCGTGTTTGATGCGCGTCATCCTGCGCTGGCTCAGGGCTTCCACGGGACGGCGCCGGCAACCAGCCCGGCTCGCCCGAGTTACGTCCCCGTCTGGGGAATGTATTCCACGGTAACCGATCTCGAGCGATTCGATCGGGCGCTGGACCATCACACGATACTCTCACCGGCAGCGATCAGCGCCATGTTTGGCCGGCATGTGACGTTCATCAAGGGAGGCGGTTTCGCGTACGGATGGGTGACCGACACCTTCCACGGACAACCCTTCGCGAGCGTCAATGCCGGGAACTCTCCTGGATACGTCGGGATCAATCTGCGACTGCTGGGACAACCCACCGAGATCATTATTTTGAGCAACCAGGATCGTACCAGCTTACTTTCATTGGTTACGTCGGTGGGAAGCCAACTCGCCAAGAAGCGCTAGCCGGGCCAGGGCCTACACCCAGACCGGTGCCGGCCGGCGAACGGTGTCGGGGGCGTTACGCGCGCTCTTCCTCCAACCGGGAGGTACGTGCAGCAGCGAGCCGTCGACAGCTCACACCAACCACGATCAGGACCAGCCCGAGCAGCCAGTTCAACCTCGGGAAACCGACCCCAGCCAGGACTCCCGCGCCACCGCCCCCGGTGGGTGCGAGGTTCCGAAGTAATCCGGCGACAGCCAGTACCACAGCGGTAAACGCGTTTCCGGCTGACGCCGAGCCTCCTCGCCGCGTGTGCACCAGATGGAGCGACTGCACGATCCATACCAGGGGGATCCTTGCATGCCGGCTGATCCGGACAGCGGAACCGCTGCGGGGAGACGCTCGCGAGACGTGAGCAACAACGCATTGATAATTGGTTATGGTGACAGGATGTATCATGATGCTATGAAACGCACCACAATTGTTGCGCCAGAGGAACTGCTCGAGCGGGTGCGTGCTGTCGCGCGTGAGGAGGAGACCTCAGTAGCTGACATCATCCGGCAAGCTCTGGAATGGCGCGTGTCCCAGCCAGGTAGGACGTTCCACTTTGTAGGTGCCGGAGAGTCAAAAGATCCGCCACACGACGTCGGCAGACGGGCAGGAGACCTTACCTACCAACCTCGATCGTGGCGTTAGTTTGCGACACGGGACCGCTATTCGCCGCCATGGATCGCGCGGACAGGGATCACCTGGTCAGCGCACATTTGCTCACTGCCAACCGTGAACAGATCATTATTCCGGCGCCGGTTCTCGTTGAGCTCGACTGGCTGGCGAATGCTCGCCTGGGACCGGTGCCATTTCTGTCGCTGCTGGAGGACATCCAGGAGGGATCGGTCCGGGTGGCCGATCTAACGCGAGCAGACTATAGGAGAATCCAGGACCTGTGCCGAGAGTACGGTGACCTGCCCCTTGGCTTGGTCGACGCTGCTGTGCTTGCGGTTGTCGAGCGGCTGGGCGAGTTGAAGCTTGCCACACTCGATCGCCGAAACTTCAGTATCGTCCGACCACTCCATACGCCATCGCTCATACTGGTGCCAGACGTTGCTCCCGACTAATCAAAGGTTTGCACGGTAGAAATCACTCCACGATCTCGTTAAGATTGACACGGCAGCGAGAAAGGAAGAGGCAAGGGAGCCGAGTCATCGGGCTGGAGGGGTGGGTACATGGGGATGTTTCGCGCGTGCACCGTGGTCGTGCTGGTGTTATGTTTCGCGGCTGTGGTTCGTCCCACCGTCTTCGCCGCGCGTCCGGCGCAAATAATCGTCTCGGACACGCCGACCGGCACGCTCACCGACACGCCGACGGCAACGCTCCTGCCGACGATGCCCCCATCTTCGACGCCCACGACAACCGATTCGCCGACGCCGACCATTACGCTGCTACCGAGCGCCACGGCAACCCCGACTCTCACGCCGACGCGCACGCCGCTCCCCAGGGCCACACGGGTACCGACCCCGACCAGGACCGCGACCCCGTCGCCACCGGTGGCAGAGTCGGTGGTATCGCTGACGGGCTTTGACGCGCGTACCTCACGCGGGGTTTCGAATTCGGTGCGGATCGGCACCGTGACGCTCTCGATCACCATCGACGCAGCACGGCCGACCACGTCACCGATCCAGCTCGGGTGGTCGATCAGCAACGGTCAGAGCATCCTGGCCCACCACCAGATACACACGCACGGCTGGGTTGGGGCGCGCACGTTTACCTGGAACCACACCTTCACCGCTCCCGGTTCCTATATCTGTATCGGTGTCGCGCGCTTCGCCGGCAGAACGCAGGTGCGGGCGATCGCGTTAGACGTGAGCAAATGATGCCGGCGTGGCGATCCGCCCGAGCCTCCCGGTACGCCACAGGGCGGCCAGGAGGGCAGGTGCGGGGGCCTGCCCCTACGAGAGTCGCGGCTAGTGGCGGCTCTGGCGGACAGAATGTTGCAAGGGCAGCGACCGGCCCACGACCTACTCCGTAGTA
>JANWJD010000108.1 GCA_025449555.1 Chloroflexota bacterium
ACTGCCTTCACCCATCACAAAGCCGTCGCGGGTGGACTCGAATGGCCGGGAGGCGCGTTCCGGATCATCGTTCCGGGTCGACATGGCCCGTATGACGCAGTACGCGCCGTACATGAGTGGAGACACTGGAGCCTCCACCCCACCGGCATACATGATATCGGCATCGCCCCGCGCAATCACCTGAAACGCTTCCCCCACCGCCATCGCTCCCGAGGCACAGGAATTGGCATTGGCGAGATTGGGGCCGCGTAAATCCAACTCCATCGCGATGTGGGCTCCGCTTGAACCTCCGTAGACCGCAAGGGCAAGCATGGGCGGAATCGCTTTGATCCCATCCTCTCGGAAGACGGTATGTTGGTCCTCGCCATACGCCAACCCGCCAAGAGCTGATCCCACGGAGACGCCGCACCGGGCCGGATCGACCAGTCCGGGACTGAGGTTCGCGTCTTCGCCGGCTTGTATGGCGGCGGCGACACCAAACTGTGCGAATCTATCGAGCCGCTTCGCGGTGCGGGCACCCATGAAGTCCAGAGGATCGAAATTGTCGACTTCGGCTGCGGTTTGAGAACGGAATTGGCCGGCGTCGAACCGCGTCAGCCGCCTGACCGCCGATTTTCCGCTTTTCACGCCAGACCACAGAGCAGCCCGACCGGAGCCGATCGGCGTCACGCCTCCTACCCCGGTGATGACGACGCGACGGCGATTCACCGGCCGGCTTCCGCGGTGCGCTTGATTCCCGCTAGAGTCATGCCGGCAATACTTTCCACGAAGAAGGAGCCGACAAACGCGGCGATGGGCCCCGGCTGCAGCCACCAGCGGGCGGACGGAAGATCGTGCTCAATCGTGACCTCCACGCCCATGCGTTCCGGCTCCAACGTCCAAAGCACGTCCATGCCCAATGTCGCCCCGCCTACGTGGCGATAGCGGATGTATCGCTTGCGACGGTCGAGATGCTGTACTGAGGTCCAGCTCACCGGAATACCGGAGCGTGTGGCACCCATCTTAACCAGGCGAGAGCGACTGTCTCCGGCGACCGCGGGATCGACCACATCCACGTAGCGGTAGTGGCGCAGCACATTGGGCCAGTGTTCTACGCGGGACGCGAGGTCATAGACCCTGGTCAGGGGCGCCTCGATAAAGATCCGGTTTGCCGTGTGCATGGCGGTCATGGTGTCTCCGCTCAATTCATGGGCGCAGAGCCGACCAGAGGGTCGGCACGTTGAGGAATTCACGCGCGTCGCTGCAATCTCCCAGCACCGAACCAAGCACTTCAAGCGCCTGAGTCCTGCGTGTCAATCGAGGCAACGCGTACTCCATGAGGAGAGGGAATTGAACGAACAGTTGGACCAGCGAGGTAACAGCGAGTTTCCGCGTGAACTCCCGGCTGCGAAGGGTGTCATATCGAGCCAGTCGCGCGGCCGACACGTCGTCTCGCAGCAGCGCGTCATGTCCGACCTCACAAAGGAGTTCGGCTCCTCGCAATGCACGATATATGCCCTCACCCGTGAACGGGTCGAAGAAGCCGGCCGCATCGCCCACCAACATCGCTCCGTCGGTAGAGACGCGCCTGGCACGCGATCCGATGGGACCGACCCCGCGCACCGGTGAGATCCTGGAACAGTCCGCGAGTAGCGTGCGGAGGGCGGGCATCCGCTGGATCCATCGCTCAAAAAAGTCCGAAGCTCTCAGGCCCGAGGAGCGAACAGCATCTGCTTTGATCACGATGGCGACGTTCAATCTGCCATCAGGGAGAGGCGCCACGCCGCAATAACCCTCTGGTCCCAGGTGCATTTGGCCGAACCCGTCGCGCAGACGGGCTTGACCCTCGTAATGCGCAACCAGTCCCATACGAACAGGCCACCACGCCGGCACGCTGACATTGAGAGCACGCGCGATGGTCGACCGATGGCCGTCCGCGACGACCGTCAATCTCGCCGGGACCGACAATGTCGCGCCGTCTTGGGAAGCGCGCACGCCCACTACTGTCGAACCATCCATCATCGGCTCGTGCGCGATGACGCCCGACATCAGAGTCGCTCCTGATGCCACTGCGTGGGCCACGAACCGCTCGTCAAGCACATGGCGAGGGAGAGTAGCGGCGTACTGCCTGCGCCCTTCCACGCTGTAGTCGAGTCGTAATACTTTGCCGCTGGAAGATACGACCTCCATTCCCGGCACCGAACACGGCCCGGCGCGTTGAATCGAGTCCCACACACCGAGACGTTGGGCTACGTTCCGCACGCCGGGACTCAGGTACTCGGCGCACGCCTTATGGCGCGGAAAGTGGGCTCGATCGAGCAGAGCCACTCGAAACCCTTTCCCGGCAAATTGCGCCGCGGAGGCGGCACCGGCCGGCCCGGCGCCCACCACCACCACGTCCCAATCATTCATTGATTGGTGGACCGTCCTTCCATGCGACGAGAACCTGGCGGAACAATGGATACGTTTTCACCGTCGCCGGCGAGATATTCGCCAGGTTCGCGAGCCGGCGCACTTCGGTCGGTGTGTAGGCACGGAGTACCGAGAGCGGTCCGTCGTGGCGAGTAAGGAGGTTGGATGTGACGGTTCGCGTGGCGAGCCAGGTCCCCGCATACGCAATGTAGCTACGCGTGAGATCGGTCACGACGATGGCATGGGAGGCGACACGCCACATCTCACTGAGAACCTGTGCCGCTTCGTCGGGAGAAAAGTGATGGAGCGCGAGGCAACAACACACCACATCGAACGTCCCATCCCTCCATGGCAGCGCCCGGGCATCGGCCTGCGCCAGGCGGACATCCGATCCGGCGACATGCCGACGAGCCGCCGCTACCACCGCGCGACTGACATCCACACCCACGACCTTCAGGTCGACTCCGTGGGACGTGCCCCATCTGCTCATAGCCAGGGGAATGTCGGCGGAGCCGGTCGCCACATCGAGCACGCCGGCGTGGCGCTTCCCTTTCAGCACCCGTTCGAGGCCGTCGACCGCGAGCCGCGTCCCCCCAAACCAGGCATTGAGTCGCCGGATATCGCGTAAATTGGCTTCCAGGTCGGAGGCGTACCGGTCCGGCGAATCCAGAAACTCCGGGTCGTCTCGTCGCACGGGAATTGGAATGGCACGAATGATAAAGCCCTTCTTCCGCAGGCTCTATCTGGCCGAACCGAGTTCAGCCTGGGGCGCCGACAAGTTTCCTGCGCACATCAGGCCCGCGAGCCCGGCTCCAACCATCGTGATCCGATCCTGGTCGGGACACTTTCGCGTGAGCATCGAGCTACTCGCCGCCCACTACGACAGCGCCGCGGGATGACGCAAGTATTTCTGGAAGGTCAACAGATCGGCATCGGATTGCAAAAACACTTCCTGGTGACGCCCCGGCACGATTAACTTGTCGTACGGCAGTCGGTGCTTCTTGGCCCAATACGCGTACGCGCTTTCGATCGCATTGCAAAAGTCGTCGAGCTCGGCACTCGCCTGGAACAGATTGACATTCGGGTCGATCGTGTCCCGCTTATCGATGACATCTACCTGTTTACACGCCTGTTGTTCCTGGGCGTAGCCCTGTTCAATACGGGCCGGGTCGTTGCTCTGGTAGTCCTGCTTGAACTGCAAATACACGGGAATGACGGTAGCCTGAGCCACCGTTACCCCCTTGAGATCTTGCGTCGTATATGGCTGGGTCCCCCGACAACCGGCAAGCAACACCAGAAGCCCGACAAAGTAGAGTCTCCGCATATCACTACATTTTATCCTGCGCTGGACGCGGCTCGTAATTCGGAGTCGGTGCCGAGCACTTGTCGTGGGCCGCGCGTGGCGTAGCATAGTGGGCAGATCCAGATTTTCGCGGTTTTCCGATTGGTGTCGGGGATCGAATGTACGACGACGAACGAGAAAACATCTCCTACTACGACGCGCTCGCCGGCGACTACGAGCTGTTCTTCGGCGATCTCAATCGCAATATGGAGCAAGAGGGTGCCTGGCTTTCCGCCATTCTCCAGACATATGGCGTAAAATCCGTGCTCGATGCTTCGTGTGGATCCGGCCGGCAGGCGGTCCCATTGTGCTCACGTGGATTCGACGTGACCGCGGCGGATCCCAGCACAGCCATGCTGCGTGTTGCCGAGACCACGGCCCGCAAACATGGAGTGAGTTTTCCCATGCTGAACGCCCGCTTCAACGACCTGGCCTCGTTTTTCGAAGGGGACTTCGATGCGATCATTGCACTCGGCAACGGACTCTGCAACCTGCCACGCGCCGAGAAAATCGAGCAAGCGCTACGTTCGATGCGAGCCTGCTGCCGCGCCGGAGGCATCTGCTTGATCGGCATCAAGGATTTTGAAGCAATCAAGCGGCACGGCGTGCGCTTCCACGGGCACCGAATCGTCGACCATGATGGCACGCGGACTGTCCTGTTCGAGGTCTGGGACTTCGAGGATCCGATTCTGGTTTCCACTGCATATGTCGTCCAGCACGCGCCAAATGAGGAGCCGGCAACCGTCCGCCGAGCGCGGACTCACGAGTACATGCTGCATGAGCCCGAGCTTCGAGCATTGGCGTCGGCGGCAGGTTTTCGACGCGTGAGACGGCTCGAGCATCCCAGCGAGGCGGCGTATGCACTCGAAACATAGGGATTCCAGGTGCTACCGGAGTGGCGCAGCGACTCTGGTTACGATAGACTTCGGGACTACTCTCGCGTGAGGTCATATTTCTAGGTGAACGAACCAAATTCAGAACCCCGAGTGATCGCAATCGGGGGCGGCACCGGCATCTACGCAGTCCTGACCGGCCTGAGAAGTCATACATCGAACATTACAGCCGTCGTGTCCATGGCGGACAATGGTGGAAGTTCGGGCCGGCTGCGCGACGAATTCGGCTACCTGCCCCCGGGCGATGTTCGGCGTTGCCTGGTCGCGCTTGCTTCGGACGAGGACTCGATGCTCCTGCGTCGATTATTCGAATACCGGTTCGAACGCGGCCTGGGGCTCAACGGTCACACATTTGGCAACCTTCTCCTCACGGCGCTGACGGACATTCTGGGTTCCACCGATCGCGCGATTGACGAGGCGGGCTATCTCCTTCGAATTAAGGGGCGGGTGTTACCGGTCACTCTGGATGATGCCACGCTGTGCGCGCGCCTGGCGGACGGCCATGTTATTCGAGGCGAGACGGACATCGACATTCGGAAAGCGCACCACGATGTGCCGATCCAGGAGGTGTACCTGGATCCGGGGGCATCAGCCAACCCCGAGGCGCTACGGGCGATAGAGGAGGCCGACTTGATCGTGCTGGGCCCGGGGGATCTGTACACCAGTGTGATCCCCAACCTCTTGATTGGCGGTATCCCGGAAGCCATCCGCGCCTCCCGGGCGAAATGCGTGTACGTCTGTAATGTTATGACCAAGCACGGCGAAACCGACAAGTTTGCCGCGAGCACCTTCATCCGCGAAATCAATCGCTATCTCGGGAGTGACGGCACGCTGGATTGCGCCGTTCTGAACTACCACGAATCGTTGCCGCGCGACCTCTACGAGCGCTACAAAAGCGAGCGCTCGGAGCCGGTGAGCATCGACCTGGGACAGTGCTACGAATCCGTGGGGCAACTCGCGATTCGTCCCCTGACCGCGACGGGCGCCCTCGTCAGGCACGATCCCCCCAAGTTGGCCGAAACGCTGCTGAGCCTGCTGCGTGAGGATACGTCGAGTTTGCCGCCGGAACTCGCAGGCGCGACAATCGCCTAGCCTGGCCTGACCCAGCCGAGCGCTCGTAAGCGACCGGCCACGGCCTCTGGCGCGCCTTCCAGGGCCACCAGGTCAATTGAATCCGCCGATCGCAGTTTGATTTCAGCGACGTCTGTCGCGACCGTGCGCCGGCTGACCGTGACACGCACCGGTATGCCCAGGAGATCGGCGTCGTTAAATTTGACGCCCGCCCGCTCGGCGCGGTCGTCGTACAACACCTCAATTCCGAGTTGAAGCAGGCCCGAGTATAAAGTCTCGGAAGCAGCCCACACTGACTCGTCGTCGAGATCGAGACCTACCAGGTACACGTGGAACGGGGCCAGACTAAGGGGCCAGTCCAGGCCACGCTCATCGTGGCATTCCTGTGCTACACATCCGATGAGCCGTCCAAGACCGATCCCGTACGACCCCATCACGACGGGCTGCAATTGTCCGCTTTCGTCCAGATAGGTGCAACCCAGCGCATCCGAGTACCTGGTACCGAGCTTGAAGATGTTCCCTACCTCCACGCCTCTGACCAGACGAAGGGGGGCTCCACATCGTGCGCATGGAGCACCGGCATAGGCGGAGGCGATGTCCGCCACGACGTCGGCGGTGTAGTCACGGCCGAAGTTGGTGTTCAGGAGATGAAACCCGACCCGGTTCGCGCCGGCTACCAGATTGGTCGATTGCACCACCAGGTCGTCGACCACGATGGTCGCTCCCGTGACGCCAATGGGCGAAGCGTATCCAGGCACGATTCCCGTGTGCGCGAGATCGTCCGGAGTGGCGGGCCGGAGTTCCGGAGCGCGCACGGCGTGTGCGAGCTTGCTTTCGCTCACCTCCATGTCGCCTCGCACGACTGCGAACATCAGGCGCTCGCCTGCCACGAAAAACGCGGCCTTGGCAGTTCGAGATTCTGGTACCTGTAGCAGTTCCGCGAGCGAGGCAATGGTCATGGTGTCCGGAGTCGACACTTCCTGTACAGCGAGGGTCGTTTGACCTGTGGCCGCTTGCTTCTGAAAGGTGGCCACCTGCCGGTTGGCGGCGTATCCGCAGGCGTCACACAGCACGAGCTGGTCCTCGCCGATCTCGGAGAGATACATAAACTCGTGGGCCGCGGTGCCGCCCATCAAACCAACGTCGGCCTCAACCGAAATTACATTGAGCCCGGCACGCCGAAAGATGGTGAGATAGACCTGATGCATGAGCGAGTAAAACTCATCCAGTTCTGCGTCGGAGGCATGCATCGAATATGTGTCTTTCATGACGAATTCTCGGGCTCGGATCAGTCCGCCACGGGAACGGGGCTCGTCCCGAAACTTGGTCTGAATCTGATAGAGCACGACCGGTAACTGTCGGTACGACCGCACGTGCTTCCGGACGATATCCGCGATGACCTCTTCATGGGTCATGGCAAGCACCATTTCTCGGTTATTGCGGTCACGGAAACGGACGAGCTCGGACCCAATGTCGTTCCAGCGACCCGATTCCTTCCAGAGTTCGGCCGGTTGGACCACCGGCAACGAGACCTCCTGAGCTCCAACCGCTTCCATCTCCGCGCGCAGAATCGCTTCTACTTTGCGTTTCACCCGCTCGCCAATCGGCAGAAGCGAATAGATTCCGGACGCTAACGATTGGATGAAGCCGCCTCGAAGTAGTAGGAGGTGACCGGCCACATCACTCGCGGCCGGGTCTTCTCGCAGGGTGGAACAAAAAAAGCGCGAACGGCGCATGGACCTCACTCGCCTGGTTCAGATTTACACCGGCTGAAGCACGGCCTGAAGCCGTTCGAGCAGTTCTTCTCGTTCGACCACACTGAAAGATCGCAGCGGCCCCGACAGACTGGGAGATGAAATGATGCCTCGAGCATGCAGCACCGCCTTCAAAAGCCCGAGAATTGCGGCATTGCGTGAGCCGTGAGGGTTCGACAGCGGCAACGCTTCGATCCGCATGATGTTGCGCGCGCACGCATCGGCACGCGCAAAGTCCCTGCGTAGCCACCCGTTATATGCGCCCACGGCCAACTCGGGGAATGCGTTCGCAATACTGGGAATCGCGCCGGCTGCACCTGCGGCCATTCCGACGTCGATGAGACAACGCGTGCCGACGAAGGCGCTGAACAGGATGCCGTTCTCGTAGGTGTACGACGTGAGCTGTCGAAACCACTCCAGGTCGTTCTGACTGTCCTTGATTCCCACCACCGTTCCCTCGGCTGCAAGTGTTGCCGCCGTCTGCAGCTCAACTCGCACCTTGACGGTCTGTGGGATGTTGTAAATGAAGAGCGGTAGGTCCACGGCGGATCGGATGCGACGATAGTGGTCCAGCAGCTCATCTTGCGAATGCGGGTAGTAGTACGGGGGAGTGGCGGCGATCGCGTCTGCACCGGCGGCCAATGCGGCGAGCCCGTGGCCGATTGCCCCGCGGGTGGATGCATCGCTACTGTTGACGACCACCGGGACCCTACGGCGTGCTGCATCGACTGCTGTGGTCGACATTGCGGCTCGTTCGTCGGTGGTGAAACTCGCAAATTCGCCGCTGGTCCCCAGAACCCACAGGCCATGAACGTCATGCTCAATTTGATACTCAATGAGTCGACGCAGTGATGGCAAATCGGGGGTTTCGTCGGCGTACATGGGGCTCACGAGCGGCGTGAATATCCCCTCGTACCGGCTGGGCATCCTCGCGTTGGTAGACATGGACCATATTACCGATCCATGCCGAACTGTCCCGAACACGCGTTGAGCCGGGCTGCGGCAAGCCATCGTCGCCCTTCCCAGCACATGACATGGGGTATGGCTCGGGTCGCAGCCCGGCCAACAGGAAACGGCCGGATTGGCGGTGCCGGTTGGCGGAGCGAGGGATAGTACGCTCCACCAACCGGCGGGACGGAAAGGAGAAGGCGGAATGAAAAAGATTGATAATTGCCCGGGTGGCGGGAAGCCACCCGTCGGTAATCCCCCACCTCCGCAGATTACCTGGCGATAACGTACCGCATGCTCCCGAGAGTGTCCATGCCGCCCGATTACTGTCAGACCACTGTGAATGCGTTATGTTTAGCCAAGATTTTCCGTGCCATTCGAAGTTCAATTGGACTCCTGGTATTTCCCATGCGCCCGTGCCGGCGCCGTATCACGAGTTTGTCCCTTAATTTTTGGCGCAATCCACAACTTGCTCCCCAAAGTTGTCCACTCCGTGCAGGGAATATTGAAACGATTTCGGTCAACGCCATCCGTCGCAACGAGCTTCGAACTTGAGGAGCGCGTACCGGCGGTACGATGGTTCAATGGGAGGACGTCGAACTGACGATGGCAGATTCAAAGCCGAGGCGCACCGGTCGGGGCCACAGACCAATCGAAACCATAGCCGTTCGGTTGTCGCTCGATGAGGTTTCGACCTTAATACGGTTATCGAGCAACTACGGTCGGACACTCGATGTGGTACTTCGAACCATCCAGGTGGTTAGTCCGGGCGAAATGCGTGTTAAAGCTCGCTTCATGCGAGAGGAAGCGTACTGGCTGCGGCGATTCGCCGAAGCGCAACGGGACCGCATGGAATCGCAGGGCGCCACCGAGTCGCACCTGGACTTCACTCCCAGAACGCTTGTGGCGTTTTACGGTCGCACGCTCGCGTCTCTCAACCTGCCCCGCACGCGTCGACGCATGTCGCCCGATAAAATTGCGGCACGTGAGTCGCTCGCCGATAAACTGCGAGCCGCCCTGATGGTTCTGTGCTCCACCGACCTAGCAGTGGTCGAAGCCGAAGTGGAAACGCGGCGCTTGCGAGAGCGTGAATGGATCTTCGATCGATTGGACCTTCCAGTCGGGTCAAACGGAGTTTCGGGCGAGGCACACTGACGATAGCGCCATCGACGTTCAGCGGTTCGAGCCGGAGCGAAGCCCCTTGCGGAAACCGTCGAACAGTCCGGCTCGCTGCTCCTGTTGCCGCCGTCCACGAGCCACTTTCGTCACCAGCTCGATATCTGCCGGGTGCATCAGTGCCATACGCTTATGCCAGGAAAAATCGGCGGATGGGTCGACATAAGCGTAGCTGAGCACAATAGAGTCGTCGAGCTGATCCACCACGATGGCCTCTGCGCCGGCATCGTCCAGCTCGAACCCGAGCGCATGCAGAAAATCTTGCCGACCAGTGGCGAAGAGGGAAGCCGCGACGTCACCGTCGAACCTCTGCATCTTGCCGCGGAGCTTCCGCAACTGTTCATGTTGCTGATCCAGCGTGCCGAAACGAAAATGTTCCTCGTGCGGCGCCGGCGGTGTCTGAGTGCTGGTGGCGACCACGCTGAAGCCGTCAGGAGTTTCAAAAATCGTGAAGTACGCCGGCTTCAGATCGTCCAACCAGGCGCCAATCGCACGCAGCGTCAACTGATAGCGAAACTCTTTGTACTGGTCGACAGCCATGTATTCGCCCCAGTGCGTGTGGTACGACCCGCAGAGCCGGCCGACGGGGTCCCGCCGCCTAAGCTCACTCTAGGTAGATTGCACTGGCAAGTCAAGAATCGATCGCTGGTCTCACAGCAACGCGCCGACCTCCGCGCTGAGCGGATTAGACCGAGGTGTACGCGAGTGGGCACTATGGAGGGACGCACCGGCGGTCACCACGTAGCACGCGGTTTCGTTCGTCGATAGAACGGAACGCGCGACTGCTGGGCAGCTTCACCGGGGGGAGGAAGTTTTTACACTCGCATGCGGCGCCTGATTCCGCTACTCCTCGTCCTGTTTGCAGTCGGGCTGGTCATCGTCGGTTTGCGCTTTCCTGCGTCGACCCGGGCCGACGCTCCGATCCGCGACAGTGCCGTGGCACGGTATCCAATCAAACACATCATCATCATCGACAAAGAAAATCACTCGTTTGACAATATGTTCGGGCGTTTCCCCGGCGCGGACGGCGCGACCACCGCCTCCGTCTCCTCCGGCAAGTCGGTGCTCTTGAGCCACACTCCAGACAAGACATTTTTAGACATCGGCCACGCCGGCGCGGCCGCCGAATTGGCAGTTAACAACGGCCGGATGGATCAGTTCGACCTCTTACCTGGAGCGCGTCAAAACGGTAAGGATGTCGCAGACTCGCAGTTCTTCGAATCCGACATTCCGAATTACTGGAAGTACGCACGCGCGTTTACACTGGACGACCACTTCTTCGCCACCATCATCGGACCCAGCTTTCCAAACCATCTCATCACGGTTGCCGCCACATCGGGCAATACGGTAGACAACCCCCGGGGACAACTCGTCCATGCCTGGGGCTGTGACGGCGGTCCACAGTCGCTCGTGAACGGCATCAATCCGGACGGAACCAGGTTTGTCACGCATCCTTGCTTTGACTTCGTCACCTTGCCGGACCGATTCCAGCAGGCGCACGTGTCATGGAAGTACTACGCGCCGAAGAAGTTTGTCTCAGGATATGTATGGTCAGCGCTCGATGCGATTCGTCACATCCGGTACTCCTCGCTGTGGAACACGAACGTGCCGCCCGACACGACCTTCGTCAAAGATGTTGCAGCCGGAAAGCTTCCTCAGGTGAGCTGGATTGTAACCAACGCCCGCGAAAGCGATCACCCTCCCGCCTCGATCTGTCTCGGCGAGAATTGGACGGTGCGCGTCATAGACGCGGTTATGAGGAGCACGTACTGGAAAGACACCGCAATCTTTCTCACCTGGGACGACTTCGGCGGCTTTTACGACCACGTGGCGCCGCCACGACTCAACTACGTCAGCCTGGGCCCGAGGGTCCCGATGATCGTCATCTCTCCATTCGCGCGTCAGAATCACATCGACCATACGCAGTACGATTTCAACTCCATGGTGCGATTTATCGAGGACGACTTTCGGCTCAAGCCTCTTAACTCGA
>JANWJD010000109.1 GCA_025449555.1 Chloroflexota bacterium
CGCAGCTACGCGGCCGGCCGGTTGTTCTGAACTTTTCCGCCTCCTGGTGCATCGATTGCCGGATCGATCAAGAGTACCTGACAGCTGCCTGGCAGAAATATGCCGGCAAAGGCGTCAAGTTCATCAGCGTGCTGTATCAAGACAATGCGGCCAGCATGCGTTCGTTCACCCGTCAATACGGCGGCGGGTGGCCAATCGTGCGCGATCCGGGCCAGCAGACGGCCATAAACTACGGTGTATACGGTGTGCCTGAAACGTTTTTCATTGACCGGCGAGGGATCATTCGTTATAAGTCGACCGGACCTGTGCCGTGGAACGCTTTGAACTCGCAGGTGCAAAAGCTCTTACGCAGTCGAGCATGAAACGATGGCTGGGCTGGATCGCGATCGGATGGCTGCTGATCCTCTGCACGGTCGCACTGATCGCATACGGTCGGGCGTCGCCCAGCACGTCGTTGAGTGACCGCACGCTGGCGAT
The DNA here is from genome assembly GCA_025449555.1 of Chloroflexota bacterium. Taxonomy (GTDB): domain Bacteria; phylum Chloroflexota; class UBA5177; order UBA5177; family UBA5177; genus JANWJD01. The sequence goes on from JANWJD010000109.1 coordinate 478, forward strand.
TGCTCGTGAACTGCGTTGCCCGGTTTGTCAGGGAGAATCGGTGGCTGATTCTCAGTCGGGGATCTCTCAGGGTATGCGCGCGATCATACGTCGGAAACTCATGGCCGGACAATCACCTGACTCCATCAAGCAATACTTTGTCGCTCGCTACGGAAACAAGATCTTGTTGGCGCCGCCATCCAACGGCATTGGTGATGTTGCCTGGCTGGCGCCTCCCCTACTGATCGCAGGCGGCGTGGGATTGCTGATTACGCTCGTGATCGACTGGCGATCACGGTCGAGGGTGCCGCTGTCCTCAATCGGAGATGGGTACCTCGAACGCGTGCGAGCCGAGCTCGCGAGCGGCGAATCTCAGGAAACGAGCGGCGAGACGTGGTGAGTCGAGCAGCGCGAGCCGAACTCGAAGACCGAAAACGCGAGCTGTACGATGCGATTCGCACTCTTGACCGTGACCGTGGTGAGGGATCGATTGACCTCGAGGCTTATCGCCGTGCGCGAGCCCGATTCGAGCTGGAAGCAGCCGGAATACTCGAGCAACTCGACCATCTGGTGGAGTTTCCTGCCGGTCAGAACGACCGCGACTCGCACCGCAGGCTGGCGATCATTGGAGCTGGGGGGGTGATCGTGCTTGCCATAGCGCTGTTTCTGGGCGGCGCGTTGCGCGCTCGAACCGGCAGTGCGGCCATCACGGGCGACATCGGCCAGACAACGCCCGCTCCATTAGCCGGTGCATCGACCCAGCTGCTTGCTGCCGAGAGCCTCATCCGGGCCCATCCGCGTGATCCGAACGCAGAACTGCAGCTGGCGACGGCCTACATCAATGTGAAGGACAATCGAGCGGCGAATCTGGCCTACCAACGAGCGATTCAACTGGCTCCGAGCCGCCCGGAGGCGCGTACCATGTATGCAATATTTGAAGGTTCCGGGGGGGACGAACGTGACGCACTGGCCCAACTTGCGCTGGTTGAACGCGATCATCCCTCCTATGACAGAGCGTGGCTCGTCGATGGATTGCTGTCATCCAGAATGGCCTCGGGCCTTCCGCGGGCCATCCACGCCTGGCGTCGATTTCTGAGTGTCTCGCCGCAGGCAACGATCGCCTCGCAGGTGAGAGCGTTGCTGGCGAGCGCCGTGAAGGGCGAGCAGCGTCACCGATGAGCGGGTCTACCGCGTTCTTGCTGGCATTCGCGGGTGGTCTGGTCTCGTTCCTATCCCCCTGCACGCTTCCACTGCTTCCGGGGTATCTCTCGTACATTTCGGGACTGGGCGCGGACGAAATCGAGGCCAGGGAGCATCGCGCGCAGCTCGTCGGCGCGGCAACGCTGTTCGTTCTGGGATTCTCCCTGGTCTTCGTTTCGATTGGGGCGACTGCGAGTTATATCGGAGCGGCCGTACTTCCACATCGCCCGGTCCTGACCAGAATCGCGGGAGTATTCATCATTGCCATGGCATTGGTGATGATGGGGGCATTCCGCATTCCGCTGCTATTTCGTGAAAAACGGTTCCATTTGCCGCGCGAATTCGGCATCTGGGGTTCATTTCCGCTCGGCATGGCATTCGCATTCGGCTGGAGCCCTTGTATCGGACCCATCCTCGGTTCGATCTATGTAGCCGCGGCCACCCAGGGGAGTGCCCAACGTGGGGCACTGTTGCTGTTCATTTACGCGCTGGGCCTGGGTATGCCATTCCTCGTGGTTGCCCTGTTTACGGAGCGCATGTTCAGGTCGCTCAAATGGTTCAAGCGGCACTTCCAGGCGGTCAACGCCTCAGGCGGCGCCATCCTGCTTGTCATGGGCGTGTTTCTATTCCTTGGCCGGTGGACCGAGGTACTCGGCCCCGCGCTTCGGTGGTACGGCAGCCTGCACCTCCCTACTTGACGTTACGTCTCGTCGAATCGCCGTTCCGCACCCCGTGACCCGATCCTGCAGTATTGAAGCCGAGCAGCCTTCCCACCATCTCATCGACCATCTCGTCAAGTGGCGCCCAGGGAAAGTGGGGGCGATCCATCCGCAACATGACCAGGCCATGCACCGAGACCCAAACCTCCGTGGCCAGACGGGCTGCATCAGGTTCCGGCAGGGCTAGGCCGGCTTGCTGACATCGCTCGACGCTATTCACCAACGTTTGAAACGTCTGCCGACTTGGGGACCGCTCAGCGCCGTAGGCCAGGGTCGGGGGCAGATCCGGCCCGAACATAAGGCGATAGCGGCCCGGATAGCGAAGAGCGAACCGAGCATAGGCCCGAGATCGAGCCAACACGGCGAGGACCGGATCGGCGATGCCTTGAGCCGCGGTCTCCCTGGCTTTGTTCAGCTCCACGAATCCACGCTCGGCAAGGGCCACCTTGAGGTGGTCAACGTCAGGGAATTGCAAATAGACGGAGGTCGCGGCGATTCCCACCTTTTTCGCCACCCCACGTAACGACAGCCGCCCGGCGTCGTGCGATTCACCCAGCAAGGCCTCTGCAGCCTCCAGGATCTCCTCCCGCAGCCGCTTGCCCTCGCCACGAGCATTCCGGCGACGCCCGACACTGTCCCTTGCCCGATCAGCCGTGCCTGTGTTCACGTCCTTGCCTCCAACGATTCACACGCCAGTACTAGACAATCATACCTTACGCATGTTAGGCTACATATATAAGGCTAAGCTTGTAGCCCAAAAGTATGACACCAACCCTCTACTCCTCGGAGCCCAACCAGTATTGGGAGGACGCACTTCATGATCGAGCACCCCGGCGGTCAGCCGCGCCCTTCTGTCGATCGATTGCGCAGCATTGACCGGGCACTCTTGCTGTGCGGGGTTGTGGGATCGGTGGGGTTTACCGCGACGTGGCTGGTGGAGGGCGCAACACGCCCTGGCTACGACGCCTGGCGACAGCCCATAAGCGCCCTCAGCCTCGGCCCCGGCGGGTAGGTCCAGACTGCGAGCTTCATCGTCTTCGGCCTGCTCCTCGGCTGCTCTGCACTTGGTTGGCGTGCGGCCCTCACCTCCGGCACGGGCGCGACAGCAATCCCGCTACTCAAAGGGATGACCGCCCTGGGACTAATCGCTGATGGGATTTTTGCACAAGACCCGGAGAACGGGTATCCATCTGGCGCACTCGCCCCTGTGGCGCCAACCATCCACGCGACGATCCATCTCATGGGTGCTATCGTCGCCATTACTGCGTTGGCGGCGACCTGCTTCGTGTTCGCCTGGCGCTTTGCCCGAGAACCCAACTGGTACGCCTGGACATGGTATGCAGCTGCAGCCGGGGTGCTCACCGTGGCGTTCATCGTGGCCTTTGGATCGACGCCGGCCAGCGGTCCAGCCGGACTCTTTGAGCGTCTGGCAACTGACGTTCAAGGTCTCTTTACAGTGGTCCTGGTTGCTCGCGTGCTGACCGGTACCGAAGTCCTATCGGCAACTACGCGTGGAGCACTCGGCTGCGCGACCAACAGCACAGCGCGGAGACTCATCAATCAACCACGAGAGGAACAGTAGCCATGACGCACAGGGCCGAATCATCGAACCAGTCGATACCATGGTGGCTGGTGACGATCGTCATCGCAGGTGCCCTTCTCACCGCGGCAGGCGGCATTTTCGCCGTGGTCCGTCCGGAAACGCTGCTTGAATCCGGTCAACACATGAACCAGGCGGCTCACATCTACGCCAATTACCTCGTCTCGCGCAATCTGGCCCTGTCCTTGATGCTCCTTGCCCTCCTGGCTCTACGAGCCAGACAGATGCTGGCCGGCTTGATGGTGCTCGTCGCCTTTGTTCAGCTGATCGACGCAGTGGGAGACGCCGTCACCGGGCGCGCCTCGCTACTTCCTATTATCCTCGTCTTCGCCTTCACGTTTCTGGTCGGGGCCGCTCGGCTGGCCAAGCAGCCCTTCTGGCAGATCGGCGCCTGGCGGGACGCCACGACACCTCCCGATGTGACTCATCGCGAACATCCGAGGGCAGGAGATCAGGATCTTTAGGCAAGCCGGAGCCGGCTGAGAGATGAGTGCAAGCGTTAGGACGGAGTCGAGGTCTCCCGGCTCCGCTGGTCTGTTCGATTATCCTTCACCCCAAAATTCGGGATGATTCATGTTGGGGACACGGTCTCGTTCGGTGACATCAATGAGAGTCGGGCCACATGGAGCGCTCAAACTCACGCGTGTGCTTTTTCGAAGTCGATCACGGCCTGGAGTGAAGCGACTGCCACCTCGAGTTCGCCTTCACCCGGCTCTGCTGTCGTCAAGCGTTGGGATTGCCAGGCAGGACTGAAGAACATTTTCCCCACCGGATGGTCCTTGAGCTTGGCTCCGGCTCGAACCAATTCATAGGCGGTCGACAGTACAAGTGGACCGGCCAGGGCTCCGGTCACCGCTTTCTTTCGTCCGTTCGGCATGCTGCTGACCAGGCTTCGGGAGAGTGCGCCGCCCAGCAGACCCCAGAATGCAAACACTGTCCCGCAGCGCGGATGGACTCGACTCATCGTGCCGGCATTGGCGGCAGTGAGTTCCAGTCCCGCTTCAGAGGCATTGACGGCTTTATGCTCGGCGCCATGGTATCGCCACAGTTCGCGCACTCCAGGCATCTGACCGCTCACGCCAAAGGCCACAAACGGCAGAGCTACACCGGCTACGGCTTCGATCGGAAATACGAGCCGTGCGTCTGCTCCCTTGGTGATTTCCCGTGTCAGTCGTTCTGCCAGCGCCGCGCCGAGACCTGGAATGAACTGTGGAAGCGTGGCTTTGACCTTGGATCCGCCGACATTCAGACGACTTTCGAGACGCCCGGCCACACGGGCCAGTTTCAACATTCCGCCGAATGAAACGAGCCCGCGCACGAAGGGAATGTTTCGCGACCACATTCCTGGCATCGAGAACGGTTCAACCGCTGTGGCTATCTTCCCGCTCGGTGTGCGCACTGCTACTGCGACCGCCTTGGGGCCAACCATCATCACGCCGTTACGAAGTGCGCGTCCCCCGTAGCGCGGCGTGTCCTGTGCTTTGTTCATCAATATCCTGCTTTCTGCAACCGGTCGTTGAGGGGAGTGAGGCAATGTAGCGGTTTCACTCCCTCTCTAGTTTACGGCGTCTCGAGACCCTTGCGGTCGACGCCGATGCACCGTGCATTGCATAACGAGTATTCTTGAAGCAAGGATTTGTCACCTTTATGGTGGCGGACTGTTTGGGTCAGGTTTCGAACACGCGTCCAACCTCCTGCCTCAAATGCGATAGAGTTGGCGCGAGAGAGGGCGTTACGTCGAACCCACCACGTTCCCGCCCAGAAAAAAGGTGAAATAAATGCCATACAACCGAGCACATCGTGAGCCCGAGGTGTTTGCGGTGGATACACGTCCCGGCGCGGACGGTTTCGTGTACTGCAAAGGATGCGGTGCGGAACTTGAAGGGCGCGGACGTGTGTCGCAGCCGCGGGCCCGAGTCAGCTTCATGATGTGTGAATCGTGCCGGGAGATCCACGGCCACGATCTCATGCCCATGCCGGGATCACCCACTTTTTGTTATCGTTGCGGCGGCAAAGACGAGGTGTTCGTGGGATCCGGCATTGCCCCCATCACCTATCATGTCTGCCCGCGCTGCGTCCCCGAGAGGGCTGCTCGGTATCGCGCTCACGACTTCGAAACACCTGAACGGGTGGTTGAGGAAACGAAGCAGGCCGAGACCGCGTAACGGTCGCCGCAGCCTCTGCGGACGACGTTGGACAGCACCGGTTGTGCACTTCCTGGATCGGGTCAATGCGGAGGCGGCGTCGGTCGGGGCTGTCTAGCGATGAGCGCGTTTGCCGTGCGGGTTGATGAAGAGGGCTACCATCAATCCCAGGCTGACGACGAGTATGTTGAACGAACTCGCCGCAAGCGCCACGAGCCAGAGTGCAGCCAGGAGTATGCTGATCAGAATCGTTGCCGTGGTGCGTTTTGTCATGAAAGAATCACCTTTCCACTGCCGCCGCAGCATACCGCGCAACGTGGCATAGGTCTATCCTCAAAACGAACACAATTCGCCGCCCGAATGAGTACCCCGGAGGGGTTAGCCGATCGGTACATGCCATACCACCAGCGGGAACGCAGGCCGCGCCGTGGTCGCCGGTCCCACCTGCCGGATCGTCGTGACCGGGTTGCCGGGCACTGCCCCGAGTCGCGTGTGCATCACGCCTCTGCCTTCAATGAACGAGAACACCGTTCGACCCCGAGGGAGTGTGACCCGTGACTCAAAGAGTTTCGGCCCCCGGGCGTGGAGTCGGATAATTCCCCATGTGCCGGCGAGTGGACCGTATGCCACCCAGAACGTGTCGTCGGGCGACACCGGTCCTTCCACGGACAAGCGGAAGACGGATTCGGTATCGGGACGGGGCGCGGACACCGGGACCGTTCGAGCCCAACCCGAAGTTGCCGAACTCGCTATGGCCGAGATCATGAGGACCAGACCAAGCAGAATCTTCATTGCCGCGCCGTCTCCGTGGATGCCTGTGTCTGAACCACTCCGCCGGTCATCACCCGTTTGGTATGGGAGGGCTGCCCCGGTTACGAGTCCACTCTACGGTGATGATTGCCCGGCGACATCGGGCATCCGACGCGCCGCCTCTGCGTCAAACGACGTAGCGAAAATCGAGCTCGAGACTCGGCTTCCAGCGTGATCTACCTTCGCTCGATCGTGCGTGAAAATGGCACTGCAGACGAAGACGTCTATCCGTATACCGTGCCGGTGATTGCCGCATTGGAGCGTCTCGATTTTGTTTCGCCGGTGACTTTCTTTGCTGGCGAAAACGGTACAGGAAAATCGACCTTGCTCGAGGCAATCGCGTCCGGCGCAAACTCAATCTCCGTGCGTGGAGACGATCGACAAACAGAGGAAACACTGCGACATGCCTCGCTGTTGGCCGGCAATATGCGATTTCAGTGGGTCAGACGGACTCGACGCGGCTTCTTTTTGCGGGCCGAAGACTTCTTCGACTACACCAAGCGCATGTCCGGCCTGGTGGGAGAGATGTCGGATTTTGCTGCCGACTTCGAGCGTCGCCTCGATGGATATTCCCTCGATCTCGCCCGAGGCGCCGTGCTGGGTCAGCAGCAAGCGCTGGTGGAACGGTACGGCGAGGACTTGAATACTCGCTCGCATGGAGAAAGCTTCCTCCAATTTTTTGCTGCCCGATTTGTCAGTCCCGGTCTCTATCTGCTGGACGAACCTGACACAGCGCTTTCCCCACAAAGCGTGCTTGCGCTGCTCGCGATGCTGAAGAGCATGGTCGCGGACGGCTCACAATTCATCATTGCAACTCATTCGGCGATGCTCATGGCATTTCCCGGAGCTACGATTTACAGTTTCGACTCAGCGCCTATCAGGCAGGTTGAGTATCAGGACGTCGAGCAAATAGGGCTGATGCGCCTCTTTTTGCAGGATCCCGAAGCCTTTCTCAGGAGGCTGTAGCAGGTTCCTCGGTGGTGGGCAGAGCTGTCGTCGTTGGAACGGCGGGTCGACGGACGTCGACTGCTCGATTCGTTCACGAGCCATGGCCCGACAGTACGACTTCGTGACTATGACACGGCTCGGTGGCACGGTAATTGCGTAGGCACATAAGAAAAATTGGCGCGCCGTCCGGGCCTGCCCACAGAGCAGTGAGCCCGGCGCGGTGGGTCGGAAGGCGATACAAGATGTCGAAGGATGCCTGCACGGTAGTCGTGGTGGACGACGAACCGGGTATTCTGAGCATCGTGTGCGAGGTCCTCGAAGACGACGGATACAACGTGATCTGCCTCTCACATCCGCATCTGGCCACGGAGCTGGAGGAAGGATCCCCCAAGCTCTTCATCCTGGATATGATGATGCCGGGTTTGAGCGGCATCACCCTGGCCAGGCGGCTGCGGCACCAGAGATTTTCGGAGACGCCGATGATCGCGATGTCTGCTTCGTCATCGATGCTGCGGGCAGCCGAAGACTCGCACCTCTTCCAGGGCACGCTCCCCAAGCCGTTTGAACTCAATTCTCTGCTGGCCCTGGCAGAGCGCTACGCGTCTTAAACGTTTACCTCGTCGTACTGGTCGACGCCGAGGTTGCGGCATAGCCGGCTCGCCGCTCGCCTCGTGCGTTCACGAAGTTCCTCGAGCGAACCGGCGCGACCGTGGGAACGTATCCATGCCAGGTCCGCCGAAACTCCAACATCTGCATCCGGGCCGATGCCGTGCCCGCCATGACTTTGATGACCGGAGACGTCGTCCTCCTCGTCGGAGTCAACCGAACCGATCAGCAACATCAACGCAGTAGCGATATCGAGTAAGTCGTGACGCCCGAGGTCGGGCGCGCGCAACCGCTCGAGTTGACGCCGGCACGTTTGATGTTGTGCCTCGAGAGAAAGTGTCATCGCCGCCCTCTCCTACATTGACCATCATTTCTTGACCATCATTCTGACACCGTAACGACGACAAGGCAAGAGCGAGATTCCCTTTCCGCCGTCCTTGACTTCGGGCCGGCACATCAGCAGACTGATTGCTAGGAACGAAAGGAGTACTTCATGACCGTTATGCTGTACGCGCTGATTGGCGTCATCGTGATTCTTTGGCTGCTTGGATTGACCGGCGCAGTGGCCCTGTTTGCCAGTCTCACCTGGCTCCTGCTGGTCGTGGCAGTCGCACTCTTGCTGGTCGCCGTCCTGACCGGAGGGCGGCTCTAGTGGAAGGCGACCTTACTGTCCGTTCGGCGCGGACGCGCCGGTCGCATCGTTCAATCGATCTTCCAGCAGAATGCGGATCGTGTCGACGTACTGCTCGCTCATAGTCAGATCGTCGACGGATAACAAACCGTGTCGCTTTAAGCGACTCAATACCTGGTTGACCTGGTCGCAAACGTCGAGCGCGTCGTAGAGCTCGCCGTACGCGTAGAGGTGATCGAGTTCCAGTGGCTGGGGAGCCGGACGGCGTTGTCCGTGCTGAAGGGGAGCCTGCAGTCCACGCAGGCGCTCGCAGAGTACGATCAGAAGTTTCTCACGAAATTCCGGCACGGAGTCCACGAGGGACCGAAACGTGTCTCGATTGATTACCAGGACCTCGCCTGGACTCTCCATGATTACCGTTGCCGCCCGAGGTTTACCGTCGAGCAAGGACATTTCGCCCACGAATTGATTGGTGTTGAGATGGGCCAGCACCTGGCCGCCTCGTTCGACCCGTGCACTTCCACTGAGAATAAGGATGAACCGATCTCCGACTTCACCCTCGCGCACCAGAACGGAACCGGCGTCTTCGTGGATCTCCTCGGCACGTTGTGCCAGCAACGCGAGCTGTGAGTCGCTCAGGTCCGCGAACATGGGCACTAGCCGGAGTGCCGCCGCGCGGCTCTCTGACACGTTCAGCATGGCGTTCTTCCCTTTCGCGTTGCAGCGATGGTAGTCGTGCAGCCCAACTCCGCACCGCCGTCACATTCTCCGCATCGCCAACATATCAGGCTGGCGTCGTGTGTCAAGAGGTGAATAACGAGCTGCCGACATCTCAAATGAAGATCGCCGGCATCGAAGCGTCTCACGGTCGCAACGATCTTTCCACGCAGGCGTACAACTCGTCGATATCGAATGGCTTGGGCAAAACCTGGATTCCATGTGCATTGAGCCACTCCTCGTGCGCTCGCAAGTCTCGGAGAGCCGCAGAGCAGACGATGAGTGGGACGTGATGAGTTTCCCGATCGAGCGTTAGAAGCTCCAGGAGGTTCCAACCGCTCTCCGGAGTCTTCATGCGAATGTCCAAAATGATGAGGTCGGGTAGATCCGCTCGCAACTCTTGGAAGGCGTTGTCGGCCTCGCGACACAGTTTGACCTCGTACTTCTGCTCCTCGAGTACCGCCGCCATCATCTCCAGGAAGACGGTATCGTCATTGACCACGGCAATGCGAGTCATAGCAGTCTCACCTCCACATGACATCTTGCACCTCGGATCCGCGGTGTTCGCGGCGCATCGGGGTGGCCCGAAGTAGGGAGATCAAGCCCCCTGGGTACGTGGGACGCGGCCGCGCCGCATGCCGGCAACGTTGACGATCTCGCCCGCTTCGTCGGTTTGCAAGGCAACACGGTGCTTATGAAGCATGAAACCCGAGTCGGGGTTGTAGAACTGGTAAGTCAAGAGGTACCCATCCTCGAGTTCGTCCAACAGAATGAGATACGCGCCGGCATCTTCCAGTTCATACCCCAACGCTCGAAAGAAGTTCTGATAGGTTGGTTTACCCTTTTTCGATCGCCTCCCTCCCATCGGGTGGCGCAACAGCGGCTGTATGCGGCTCCCTTGAGCCTTTGCCTTCAGTTGATCGAAGGTGTATGCCAGGGTCACCATTTCAGGGCTCTGATCGTCGACTGCATAGTGAATCTCGAATCCGGAGATCGTTTCCACCACACGTACCCCGGTGGCGCGGCGGTGATCCAGATCACGTCCCACCACGCGCAGAAAAGCTTCATACGGCGTTCGTTCCTGATCCACCTGCTCCCCTTTTCCTCCGAACCTTCTGCTTGAGACACGCCACCGCTTGTTCGCGTAGGCGGCGTCGGGCGTTTGACCTCTCACGTATCGTACTACGCAGGGTCAAGCGGAAACCGTCCCTCCTTTAGAAACTGCGCGGAGGGTCGAGGTATTGCGACAATACAGGCATGATGCTCTTTGTGCTCGGACTCGTGCTCGGAGCGGCGGTCGCGACCGCCTTGACTCACGTCTATTCCCAAAATGAGGTGAAATCGGTAGCACACGATCTTGCCCTACTGCAAGCCAGATTACGCACTCTGGTCCGATTGACGGAATCCGGCTTTATCAAGCCCGATACGATCGAAGCCGCGAACGTATTGAACGAGGTGCACGACATGGTGTCGGTAGCAAGCGCGCACCCCATCCGCGAGAGCATCAACGTGTTCTCAGAGCAAGATGACGAGGATGGAACGGTTCCCTCGGTGTTCCGGTAGCCCTCTGGATATAACAAAATCGGCCGGAGAGCGAGCCCGCTTGTTCCATCGCGTGCGATATCAGAACCCATCTATCTCAGCGCTTCAGCCGCTCCAGTATGGTCGTCTGAGATGATGACCATCCGTGTACTGCTCACCAGTTGCGCGGAACTCACTCGTACCCCCGCATCCGTGAGACGACGGATGATATCGGCTGCCGCACCGGGACGATCGTCGAAATCTACCAGCACGACGTCCTGACTGGTTACAACGTGCAACCGTGCCTGAGTGAGGCGAGCATCCGAGTCGGCTGTTCGTTGCAATACAAGGTGAACTTCATTCCCCTGAGGACCCGCTGCCGACCATAGCCCGTCGATCTCGATGCCCGAGCCTTCGATCCTTCGAATGATCTCGTCAAGCGGAGTATCGGGTAGGTCCGACCCGATCGTCAGTTGCGTGGCAATTGCCGCAGCCAACGGCTGCGTAGACGTGGTGCTAACGGCGGAAACACTCGTTCGACTGACAGGCCCGGGTGCACGGTCGACCGCAGCGGTGCGAGTCGGGCCATCGTCGCCGTGCGATCGGTCTCCCAGCGCCGATGAAGTCCAGGCCGCAACTGCCGCACTCACTGTGCTGGAAGGTTGTGGGCTGAATGAGCGCATCGCCGGAACAAAGTCGTTTGCCCTTGCCAGGTAGGTGGAGGCACGCCAGATCATCAAAACGATCACGATGACGACGATTAGTAACGCGATGGCGAGAGCTAGGGCGATGTCATGGACGTCTTCTCCCCTGCCGCCCCCAATGTGATTGCCCCACTTCTCGAGCCAGAAACCGAATGCAGTCGCGATCGCGATGATTCCACCCAGAAGTGCTCCTAACAGGAGGAACCAACGGCCCCGCTGGCGGTACATTTCGCCGAGATCGTCTTCCAGAAAATTACCGATCATGTCGTGTCCCCATACACGGACGATTCAAAGCATCCTATTGAACCATGAAGCGGCGAGTCGGCCTCATTAGGCTGACTCATGGTGAGACGGCATCCAGGAGCTGCACGCGATCGTTGTTGGTGTCGGCGACGAGGATGTCACCGTTGAGGTCGACTGCGATCGATGTGGGATGGGAGAACTGACCGGCGTTTGCTCCAAAACTTCCCCAGACCGAGATGACCTTCCCGACGGGCGAGAGTTCCTGAATTCGGTTATTACCGGTATCCGCCACATACACGTCGCCGGAACGGTCGACCGCCACCGCCGAAGGCGCATTGAACTGCCCCCGCCGCGATCCAGAACTGCCCCATACCTCGATCGGCTGACCCGCAGGGCTGAACTTGACGACTCGATTGTTGGCAGGGTCTGCAACATACGTCTGCTCGCTCGCGTCGACGGCCAATCCCCCGGGTGATATCACGGCGTTCTGAATCCTCGTATCGGTGGGAAATGTCGCTGTTTCGATTCCGACCGAGGAAAGGACATGCACTCGGTGATCCGCACTGTCAGTGACCATTATGTAGCCTTGCGCGTCGAGCGCGATCCCTTGCAGGTCCGAGCTTCCCGTCGGCCCATGCGTCCCGATCGGAAACTCCGAAATTGGTGTGCCACTCGGCGCCAATTTGGTGAGCACGTGCCTGGCGTTGTCGACGACGAAGATGTTTCCCGAGCCGCCCACCGCTACCAGGTCTGCGCGGTCTGGCTTTCGAGTCCAACTCCCAACTACCCGCCACGGTCCCCGAGTCCCGGCCACCGGACTTATGTGCTGAATCCGGTTGTTTCCGGTGTCTGCGATGAATGCAGTGCCATCGGGGCTGGAGGCGACCCCACCGGGCCGCATGAACTGACCCGCCGCGCTGCCGTATGTTCCCCAGCGCGCAAGTAGGCGCCCGCTTCGAGCGATCTTGAGCACGCGGTGTCCCGCATCGGTAACGTACAAATTCTCCGATGAATCAACCCCCACGGCAAACGGACGATCCAGAGCGACGGATCGTGTGCCGGCCCTACCCCACGAAGCCAGCACCTTCGCGGCGGGAGAAAGTTCGGTGACCGTATCGGAAGTGCCGTCCACCGCGAAGATATTTCCGACACGGTCGGTCGTGACATAGGAAATGTGTGAGACGACGGTATTCGCCACACGTTCCCAGCTCGGCACGCGCGCACCCCCTGCCGACATCTTTATAAGCGTCCCCGCTGCCACGTACACATTGCCTCGCCCGTCGACCGCGACACTTGTGGGAATCGTGGCCGGCCCGTGGGTAGACCACGTTGCCAATCCCCTGCCTCCGGAGGTCATTTTCTCGATCCGGAAATTGCCGCGGTCAGCAACGTACACGTTTCCGGAGCCGTCGACTGTTATGCCGGTTGGGCCCCGAAATCGCGGGAACTTCGTGCCTGTCGGTTTGTTCCACTGCGCCAGGAATCTTCCAGTCGGGGAAAATTTTACGATGCGATTGTTCTGCGTATCCGCCACGTAGATATTGCCCGAGGCGTCGAGTGTCACGTCGGTTGGAGAATCCAACTCGCCCCGCCCCGTACCCTGCTGACCGATGGTGATGAGGAGCCGGCCGGATGCCGACACCTTTTGAATCTGACCGTGAACCGCGTCCGTCACGTACGCATTCCCGTGACCATCGAGCGAGATGCCCCGAGGGGAATCGAAGCTTGGAAGTGTGACCGAGCCGGGCACGATCCGCCACTGACGTGTGTGCGATCCATTTGGGCCGAGGGAGGCGCCCACGGCAGCCGGCGTGACCCGACTCACTCCCAGCGAGACCACGATACCGATCGCCCACATGAGCGCAATTCTCATAGAAAGAACCCCCGAAATGTTGTTACCCTTCCGCGCTGGTCGTCGGTCATCATCCGCATCAGCGAGACCTCGACCTGGCGACCGCTCCCATCCTACCGTGCCCGCATGGCCGGATACACCTTCCGCCAGTTGCAACCTGGCCACGGGCCACCGGGGAGCGGTAACACTTCGAAACACCGGAAACGAGTGGCCGCGGGACTACAGGTTGTACAGAGGTAGCAGCCGCTTCTCGTTCTCGCCTTCGATTCGAGCTTCGACTTCGACCAGTCCCGCGATGATCGACGAGGCGATCTTGGGCCGTAACAATTCGTCGAGCTGGAACAGGCCGGCGGAATTGTTCAGGATCGCTTCGATCCGAATCGGTTTCTCCTCGCCACGGCGGATGATGACCCTTTCCACAGCGGCCGCCGACAGCGAATGGATATTGACCGCCCCCAGTTCGAAAGGGATCCGCGACCGACCCTGGGTCATGTCGAGCGCATCGCCGACCTTTACGGCGCTGGCTTCGATAGTGTACGTGCGCTCATCGGATCGATGGGCGATGACGGCATGCAGCGTCTCGCTCACCATGACGGTCAAAGTCGGTTCCTGGTAGACATTCGCCAGTAGATCCCGCGCTTTTGGCGCCCCGAGCATCAAGCTGTAGGTCTCGTGCTCGTGGCGGTGAATCGACATTCCGACGTCGTGCAGCGCCGCACCCAATACGACGATCACTTCAGCATCTTCGTTGGTCAACCCGTAATCCTTGACTACCGCGGGCTCCAGGCCGGCCTGCATCAGCAAACGAATGAGCTTGAGCGCGATATTGGCCACGATACGGATGTGAACGGGGCCGTGATCGCTCATGTTGGAACGATCGACTGCATTGACATTCGCACTGCGCCAGAGTTGATGTAGACTCACATCTCGATTGATCGCCGCGACGAGCGTCTGGAGCTTCTCGTTTCGCCGGTCAGGCACATGAAACAGGAGCCGTTCTTCACCCGGTGATTCGCGCTCCTGGGGGGTATAGGATACTTCCGGGCCGGCCGCTATTACCGGCTCGGCATCGATGGGGCTTTCGGTCGCGATGGAATCTGATGTCATCGTGACCCATGCTACACCGGCCATGAGACGCCTGGGTCATCGTTGAACTGCACAGCGTGCAGATATGCCTTACTTGCCGCCTAGCGCACGCATTGAACGGCGGGCACGGGCATTTTGGAATCCGGCCCCGAACAGAGCTTATAGCCGGCAACCGCCAGGTAGGCTATGCCCAAAAACACCGTAGTCCAAGACGTGCCCCCGCTCACGGCGCGCACAAGATCGACCAGTCCCCACCAAAGCAGACAACCATAGAACAGGATGTGGATCCGTGGGCTCAGGATCATTTGACCTCCCGACCAGCTTGCATTCGTAGCTTCATGCGTCCAGCACTGACAGTTATCTAACCACCGACAGCTGTCATCGATAAGGGTCCGAAGTCACACAGATCGGCATGCTTTTGTCACGGTCTGGGTTGGCCCCTCGGTTGCGATCGCGCTCGAACTGGAGACCCTCGGCCGGCTCAACGCCGGTTGAAGTCGGAGCAGGGCCACAAGGTGATATCTCCTGCCTGCTGCAAAATGGCAACGTTCCTGCCAGACGCCACCCTTCGGCCCCGCACGACGATTTGACATTGATCTGTGCCGCTAGTAGGTTGATGGCAGGTTGGACTGATGTCAGGAGTTCTAAGGAGTCTGTCGTGGCAGTGGAGACGATGAGTCAACAAGAAATCCAATCGTTCGGAGAGAAGCTGGAGGCTTTCGGCAATTCTCTGCCTGAAAACGAGCAGCGATTGTTTGCCGAGATCCTGTTGCGGGCGGCGGCGGCGGGTAGTGACGTCGAAGCGCACGCCATGCCTTTCAGCACCCGATGGCCTGAGTTCCGCCAGCACATGGGCGAGGTTCTGGTGCAGATCCTCGAGGGTATGGGGTCGCTCTCTCCGTATGACCTGAACGATTTCGAGCGCTGAGAGACTGCCTGCGGCGAATTATTTTTTGCAGAAGAGCCGTCCCGGAGCGTGCCGGCTGACCGGTACGTCAGCCGGCACCTGGACGTTCCCGGACGCGTGACCTCACCGTCCAGTTCGCCGATGTAGCGTAACGCTTGCGGGCAGCCGCACCCCGATGCGCCGGCCCCAATAATGCGAAGGGGACGCAACGTGGATGTAGTAGTGGCGTTAGCGGTCGTTCTCATCGTGAGTCCGCTCCTCTTCGCGTTGCTGATCTCGGCGGAAATCTCGCTGCAAGCGAAGATCGTCATCGGAGCGATCGGCGTCTTGCTATTGACCTGTCTGCCATTTTTGGCACTACTTCTTGGTGGCTACCACGGATAGCTTCAACTCGCAGAAATAGCATCAGGAGCAGGCCACCGGTGTTGGAGCGGCCCGCTCCTGACTGGAGAAGGAAAGGAGACGATCTACGGTTGACGATACGCGCCGCGGGCCACGTCGTGTAGGGCTATCCGGCCCGCAAACAGTCAGGACCTTCGGCCTGAGGACGTGCAAATAGAAACGGCTCGCGCCGGTCCGCGCGAGCCGGATTCTTTTTGGGGATGATGGCGTGCTGAACCCGTTTCCCCTATTCAATTGACGCAGACAATGCTGCACGTTCAGTATGACCTCGCCATGACGAGGTGTCATCAGTATTTCTACTGAGGCTTTCCGCAACTTCGATTCCGGGAAACTTGCGCGAGCACGGCGGTACACTGGTTCAAACGATCCCGGAGTAGACCCCATCGCAAGCGAGACTCCCTCCGAACTTCTCACCTTCTTCATCGCCGATGTCCGTGGCTACACGCGCTTTACCCAGGAGCGAGGCGACGAAGCAGCGGCGCGGCTGGTTACAAGATTTGCTGCCCTGCTGGACGAAACCGTGCAGTCGCGTGGAGGCAGATTGGTAGAACTGCGAGGCGACGAGGCCCTCGTCGTATTCGGCTCGGCGCGCCAGGCACTCCTCGCCGCGGTTGAACTGCAATCCCTCTTCGCTCGCGCTTCACAGGATGATCCTTCACTCCCGCTTCCCGTCGGGATCGGACTGGACGCGGGAGAAGCCGTGCCGCTTGGATCCGGATATCGGGGAGAAGCTTTAAATCTCGCGGCACGACTCTGTAACCTGGCGGGGCCGGGTGAAGTACTGGCGAGTGAAGGCGTGGTCTATTTGGGAAGGCGCGTACAGGGCCTGGCGTACTCCGAACGGGGGCTGGTCCCGCTCAAAGGTTTCGCGGATCCCGTGCACGTAATCCGCGTCCTTCATGCCGGAGATGTGGAGGACAGCGGCTCAGCCATCAATGCCCGTCCTCAAAGAATGCTCCCAATCGGCGGCTTTTTGGGTGCCCTGCCATCCGGTGTGCTGGTGGGGCGGTCAGATGAGTGGGATTGGATCATGGCATCGGTGGGCGAAGTAACCAAGAGTCAAGGACAACTGGTGCTGCTCTCAGGCGAGCCGGGTATTGGCAAGACTCGACTCGCCCAGGAAGTCACGTTAAAAGTCCGTAACCAGGGTTTCCTGGTGGCTACGGGTCGTTGTTACGAACAGGAGCAAGGTGTTCCCTTTTACCCATTCCTGGAGGCATTGAATACCGTTTTTAATGCTGCGCCCGCCGGCCTGAGAACCGACATCCCCAGGCGCTGGCCGCATCTCATCCGATTGCTGCCGGATCAGATTGATCCGCTCCGGGTGACCAAGGTGGACGGACAGGAGGATCAACAGCGGCTGTTCCGAGCGGTGACGCAATTTTTGGAAGAGATGTCTCTCCTTAGCCCGGTCGCATTGCTACTGGATGACTTGCATTGGGCCGATGATTCGACCGTCAAATTGTTGCAACACCTGGCCCGTTACTCTCGAGCCGATCGCATCTTGCTCCTCGGCACGTATCGTGATGTGGAAGTGAATCGTCAGCATCCGCTCGAGTCGGCACTGCTCGACCTCAGTAGAGAAGGAATCGTGCAGGAGATCGAGGTTCGACGCCTCGGACGCGACGCCACGTCGGCATTGATGGCGGAAATTATGGGCAACCAGGCCGGCCTGGACGATCTGGCTGACCTGGTGTACAGGCGGACTGAAGGGAATGCTTTTTTCATCCAGGAGATGCTCCGAGCTCTCGTGGAACGGGGCGATCTGTTCCAGTACAACGGCCACTGGGAACGGCGCAAAGTTAGAGAAATGGAGGTGCCGAAAAGCATTCGTTCGGTGATCGGCCAGCGACTGTCTCGCTTGTCGTCCGACGCGCAAGAGATGCTGCGTGCAGCCAGTGTTCTGGGTCACACCTTCACGTTCGAGGATGTATCGGCCATGAGTCGGGCGGTGGCCGAGCAACTCGGGCGCGACGGCGATGCGCGACTCACGGAAGACGAGGTGGACAATGCACTGGTAGAGGCTGTTTCCGCCGGCCTCATTCGCGAGACGGGACCCGATTCGTACGCGTTCAATCACGCCTTGACTCAGCAGACGCTGTACGCGGAACTCTCGACGCGCCGCAAGAAACGGCTCCATCTGGCTGCGGGATCGGTCCTGGAAGGTTTAACCGACCGGCCGCAGAATGCCGGCATGGGTCGATGGGCTGAACTGGCCTGGCATTTTTCAGAAGGTGACGATGCCGAGCGCGCGCTCGTGTATGCGTTGCTGGCCGGTGACGCGGCTGAAGATGTGTTCGCCCACGGCGAGGCGGAACGACAGTATCGAGGCGCGGTGGAGCTCGCGCACGATTTGCGAGATGCGTTTCGGGAAGCCGAAGCGCGCGAAAAACTGGCGGCAGTGCTGTCCATCGTGGGTCGATATGACGACGCCCTGGAGGCGCTCGAAACAGCAATGCGACTCCATAGCGCCGCCGGTGACCTGGAAGGCGAGGCCTGCGCCGCCGCGCAACTCGGCAATGTCCAATATATGCGGGGCACTCCCGACGAGGGAATCGAACGTCTCACCCCACTGGTAGAGGTACTCGAGTCGCGGGCGGCGGAAACCCGTCCATCCTACGGATTAGCCGCAGTTCACGCTGCGCTCGCGCGTCTCTATCAGGACAAACGCTGGCATGCCAAGCAACTGGAGTCGGCTAAACGGGCGGCCGATCTGGCCCACGTGATCGGCGATGAACGGTTGCTCGCGGGCGCTGAAATCACGCACAGCGATGCGCTGTGGAATCTGGGTGAAGACGATAACGCACTACGTGTCTTGGAAGACCTGATACCACGAGCGGAAGCTCACGGGGATCTCAACAATCTGGGCCGCGCGCTCGCAAACGCCGCTTCGTACTACGCCCGGCGAGGCGACTTCATCAAAGACCGGGTGTACTTCGAGCGCATGCTTGCGGTCGCGGAACGGCGTGGTGATCGCGGTCAAATCGTACTCGGACTCATCGCGCTGAGCGGAAACGCATTTCTGACTGGCAGTTGGGAAAAGTCGAGCGCGTATCTCGATCGGGCCGACGCGATTCTCAGCACCCTCAGCACGACTCGTGTCTCCGGCTGGCCTACGGGTGCCCGGGCATGGCTCGAATTGCGAAAAGGCAATATTGATCGGGCGACGATCCTGGCTGAAGAGACCCTGGCGTTTGGTCAGAGCGCCGAAGACGTCGACTGGCAACGCCTCGCGGCTCGGGTGTTGGCCGAACGCGACGTCTTACTCGGCGAGCCCCGGCAAGCGCTGTCCCACCTGGAACCCTTCATGGGCATCGGCAAGAGTGAGTATGACCCCGGATTTATGCGTACCTGGGCACGAGTTCACCTCGAGTTGGGCGAGCTGGCGGACGCCCAGATTGCATCCGAGAAAGCCATCGCTCAGGCGACGGCAATGAAGGATCAGCCGGAGTTGGTAGAGTGTTTGATCGTGCAGGGCGCCGTGCTTGCTCGAGATATGCGCTTTGACGAGGCGCAGCAGATTCTCGATTACGCCTTGACAGGCGCTCGGCGCATGCCCTTTCCGCTGGGGGAAGCCCTGGCATTACGGGAGACCGGGGTGATGATGCTGGCGCGTGGAGACCGCGAATTAGCGCGTCAGCGATTCGAAGCGGCGCACGACCTATTTGACCAGTTGGGTGCCACGCTCGAGTCCAGGTTGGTCCTCGGATTCATGAGTCAGGATGCCGCGGTCTAACGCGTTCGCGCCGTAGCGCTTAGGCCGCAACGCTTTGCAGTTGGAGAGTTTCCACCACTTTTAGAGCCGCGCTGTTCGCGACCCCGATACATCGGGCCAGTTCAAATGTCAGAGCATACTGAGCGTTTCGTTCAGCCCAGGTCAGCGCAGTCTGAGCAGACAAAACCCAACGGCTTGCCTGCTGCATTGCGGGCGTGTCATCGCGTCC